>JBLMZZ010000188.1:0-12215 GCA_050259095.1 Omnitrophica WOR_2 bacterium
AAAAATCTCAAAACTATGTTCCAGTTTGGTATATAATCTGTCGAGTGCAACTTCGTCATTTACAAAGTTATCCACGCAGAAAGTTTGAAAGTCTTCAGCTGATCCATCGGTATCTCTCCACAGACTACCAGCTTGTTGAACGCCTCTCTCTATTCTAAATTTAGCATCTTCACCATACTTGTTTATAAGTATAGATTTTACTTTTTCCATAGTTGACTTATCTATATTGGCCTTCTCTCCGCCTGCAAAAGCCTTTATTGAAAACAGGTTTCCGGCTAAAAAAGCCAATGTTAAAATTGCAAATAAACTTTTCTTGTACATGATGTTAAAGTATTTGAACCATTGCAAAGATAAAAAATATCAGGCAGGAATGTTAATCCATTGATAGTAACTACTACACAATTGAGAATACACCAGCGATTTTAACTACCTTTGTAATTAAATAACTACATACATGTTCAGAGACGAATCAGGCCAAAGACCCACGCAAAAGATATTTACCGAAGTACCTCCAAAATATGATTTATTAAACAGGGTGTTGACTCTTAATCTCGATGAAAGCTGGCGTAGAAAGACTGCTCTTGAAGTATTGAAAAATAAGCCCGGAAGAGTATTGGATTTATGCTGCGGGACTGCTGATCTCACGGTACATATTGCTAAGCTGGCTGATAAAAGCACTGAGATTTACGGGCTTGATTTCAGCAACACTATGCTGGAAAGAGCAAGGCAAAAGGTGGCATACTTTGGAGAGGGAAGAGTAAAACTCATTCAGGGTGATGCCGGCAACATGCCTTTTGAAAGCAACTATTTTGATGCAATTGGTATATCTTTTGGTTTTCGTAACCTCACATTTGAAAATCCGGATGCTCAGTTGCATATGAAGGAAATTCTTCGTGTGCTTAAACCGGGAGGTCGCTTTGTAATTGTTGAAACCAGTCAACCTTCAACTGCTTTTATTCGCTTCTTTTATCACATATATCACAATGTGATCACTGCACCAATAGGAGGAATGATTTCAGGTAATCGACCTGCATATAATTATTTGGCTTACTCAGCAAACCACTATTATAGCTTACCACAATTGTCGACATTACTAAGAAATGCAGGATTCAGCAAAACAAACGGCACCTCTCTAATGCTTGGGGCCGCTGCTATTATGGTTGCTGAAAAATAATAAGTTGCATTATTAATCCGAATACTATAGTCTGAACTTCTCAACCATATATGCAATTATAATTGCAACCATTTCTTTTTGGTTGACAGTGCTACAGTTAATCTGAATATCATACAGATCAGTAACATTGTCGTTTCTTTTCAGTGAAGTCGCTAACATGCGATGTCTTTTGTAATCAATAGTATTAATATCCTTTACAATATGCTCTCGTGAAGCATGGTATCTGAGCATGAGTGACTGTACCCTCCATTCAAGAGGTGCAAACAATTTAATATTAATAGAAGGCTGAATACCATGTGTAATAGCGGCACCACCTCTTCCTATTATTATTGAATTGCCATGATGAGCAGCTGAAGTAACTACTTTAGCAATTGTTTGCCTTATTACACGATCACTTTTGTAATACTTGGTTGTCAATGCAGCAAGAACCTGATCCATTTGAGTTCTGTCGACAGAATCAGATATTCTGGCCACTTTTTGTGGCTCCATATCAAGTTTTCTGGCTGCTTCCATAATTATTTCTTTGTTTAAAATTGACCAATGAAAGCCTCTTTTAGCAAGTTCATCAGTTAGTAATTTAGCAAGACTATTTGCCTGACAACCATGATCTCTCGAGATAGTAATAAAGGGTCCAAAATCTTTTTGAGATAGTATAGGTTCATTACGGTCGAAGCTTTCAACCATATACTTGATCAGTAAATCATCGTTATACATATTCGCATTTTAAGGAAGAGAATACATGCAATGTATGCTCAGTTAGTTTAACAAATTGGTGATTGAAAGATAAATCTTATTTCAATCTGTTCTTTAGTTCCTCACCTTGTTTTTCGTATCCCGGCTTACCTAATAAAGCAAACATATTCTTTTTATAAGCTTCCACACCAGGTTGATCAAAAGGATTTACATTGAGAATATACCCCGAAAGGGCACATGAAAATTCGTAGAAGTAGATGAGCTGACCGAGTATATATTCATTCATCTGCGGCAGCTTAACAGTAATATTCGGTACACCTCCATCCATATGAGCTAGCAGGGTTCCTCTTTCAGCTTCATGATTAATCAGGTGAACCCTCTTTCCTGCAACGAAGTTAAGGCCGTCAGAATCTTCATCTTCCTTTGGAACACTAATGTTTCTTTGAGGTTGGTCAACACTTATAACTGTCTCGAAAAGGATTCTTGCTCCTTCTTGTATATACTGACCCATACTATGAAGGTCGGTAGTAAAACTTACACCTGCCGGAAAGATACCTCTGTTCTGTTTGCCTTCACTCTCACCGAATAACTGTTTCCACCATTCAGTAATATAATTAAGTGAAGGTTGGTAATTTACTGTTATTTCTACCAGTTTACCTGCTTTATATAGTGCATTACGTGCTGCAGCATATTTAAACGAAGGGTTATCTTCAATTGTCTGTGCTTTTGTAACAACTTCCTTCATTGCTTTTGCACCGGCAATAAGTTGACGAATATCGAAACCGGCAACTGCAATTGGTAACAATCCAACGGGAGTAAGAACAGAGTATCGTCCACCAACATCATCGGGCACTACGTATGTTTTATAACCTTCGGTATTCGCTAATTTCTTTAAGGCTCCTTTTGATTGATCGGTAATAGCAATAATACGTTTACGTGCTTCTTCCTTGCCATATTTATCTTCCAGATGACGGCGAAGTATCCTGAAAGCAATAGCCGGTTCAGTAGTCGTTCCGCTTTTAGAAACAACAGTGAGTGCATAATCGCGCTGATCGAGTATCTTGATTAAATCGGCCAAATAGTCTTCGGAGAGGTTATTACCGGCATAAATAACCAGCGGTTTCCCTCTATGATCAAGTGAAAGTAAATTGGCAAAGTTATTCTGCAGAGCTTCAATAACGGCTCTTGCCCCAAGATATGAACCGCCAATGCCAATTACAACATATATATCAGCAGAGCGAGAAATAAAACGTGCATCATTTTCAATAGAGCTCAATAGGTCTTCATCTATTTCATCGGGAAGTGTAATCCATCCCAGGAAATCATTTCCCTCACCGGTTTTATTTAGTAATGCAGCCTGATGCTTTATTAATTCATTGGTATAAGATTCAATGGTGGTTTTATCAATAAAACCTTCAAGTCCTTTTGTATCGATTTTAAGATCAATCATTTTAACTGTTTTTTTAGATGAGACTCCCAATATGAGGATGATTCCTATGCATTAAACTCTAAAAATACAAAGGTAGTTCATTCAAATATAAATAATTGGTGTTTATTCTTTCTCTATGCAAAGTTATTGAAACTTACATAAAAAGCGAATGCAGCTCTCAGAGGGGGAGCTGCATTCGCTTTTTTCACACAACAAAACCAATTTATCTATTTACACACACAACACACTATAAATCCATTGGTAATTTTGTCAATCACTTTTGACATTACAAAAGTACATTTGCAGTCATGCTTAGGATGTTAAGCAAATATAACAAACGTTAAAAGATGTTAAGTCATAGAAATACAAACCAATAGGTCATATACCTTTGTATGTATGAACAAGCGGGTCATTATCTGGATTACATTATTGGTGAGTGTGGCAATTATTATATTAATTGGCATTCAAACCTATTGGATAAAGAGTGCTGTTGCGCTTCGTGAGGCTGATTTCCATAGAAGTGTTGCCGAAGCAGTAACTGATGTAATGTCGCGTATTGAGAAAGAAGAAATTAATAGAGAAATAAGGAAAAACTTAGAATACAACTCCTTACTGAGGTCAATAGATTCACTCGATTATCTTATTTATCTTGAAACGGGAAGCACATCTCGTCCTCAAAAAAATGCAGGTGAATTTAATTATAGCCGGAAGCAGGAATGGAATGAAGTAGTAGAGAATAATGAGCGAAAGATGGTTAAGAAGACCGACTCTTCAACTATTGATTTTCCCGGTAAGGACAGCACGTTCGATACTGTTTCAAAGTTAAGTTCAAGGGCTATTCAATTAAACCGGAAGAAAGCATTTCTGCTGAATCAGGTATTTGATGAAATGTTCAATAATCCATTCACTCCTTATATAGAGAATTGGTTAACAAAGGAAAAGCTTGATTCTTTTCTGCGATCTGCATTAGAGAGTAAAGGAATAAAGACCGAATATAAATTCGGCGTTTATAGTAAAGCAAGGAATTTAATGGTGATTGAAGATGATACTGCTTTCAGAAAACCACTAACTGAACAAGGTATTTATTTCAGACTTTTCCCTGCCAATAATTATGCACCACCTGATTATCTTTTACTTTTCTTCCCTAACCAAACGCACTATCTCCTGGTACAAATGGGTGGTATGCTAACCATTTCAGGAGTGCTCATGCTGGTTATTATCTTTGCTTTCATGACAGTAATCATTGCCATTTTCAGACAGAAGAAATTGTCGGAAATGAAAAATGATTTCATAAACAACATGACGCATGAATTTAAAACTCCTATAAGCACTGTTTCACTTGCCTGTGAAGTGTTAAATGATAAGACCGTGCCTAAAACAGATGAGTTTATACATTCATATATTGATATTATAAGTGAAGAAAATAAGCGGCTCGGGGTCATGGCTGAAAAGATATTACAGACAGCCATTTTAGAAAAGGGACAGCTTAAACTGCGTAAGGAACGGATTGATTTACATGAGATTATTGAGAATGTCGCTCATAAGATAGCTATTCAGGTTGAAATAAGAGATGGTAGTATTCAAACCGTTCTTAAAGCAACAGATCCGGTTATTGTTGCCGATAAGGTTCATATAACCAACGTGATCAATAACCTGCTTGATAATGCAAATAAATACAGTCCGCGGAAACCTTTAATAACAGTATCCACTCAAACTCACAATGATGGAGTGCTTGTAAGCATTACCGACAATGGTATTGGAATAAATAAAGCGAATTTGAAAAAAATATTTGAAAAATTATACAGAGTACCCACCGGCGATGTTCATAATGTAAAGGGATTCGGACTGGGACTTAGTTATGTAAAATTTATTGTTGATAAACATGAAGGCAAAGTAAGTGTTGAAAGTGAACCCGGCAAGGGATCAACTTTTAGAATTTGGTTGCCTCATCAAGCCTGATTTAATAACTTTGTAGTATGGAAAATCAAAAAGTAAGAGTATTGTTGGCTGAAGATGACCGCAACCTGGGTAACATCCTCAAATCATACCTCGAAGCCAAAGGTTATGTAACACGTCTTTGTATAAACGGACAGGAAGCATATGACCAGTTTCTTCGCGACAAATATGATTTCTGTGTTGTTGACGTGATGATGCCTGTGAAGGATGGGTTTACACTTGCTAAAGAAATACGTCAGCACGATCGCCAAATACCTATTCTGTTTCTTACTGCCAAGTCACTTGAAGAAGATAAACTAAAAGGATTTCAGGCCGGTGCAGATGATTATCTTACAAAGCCTTTCAGCATGGAAGAACTGCTGGTACGTATGGAAGCTATACTTCGCCGTTCAGGCGTTAGCCCTTCAGGTACCAAGATCTTTAAGATCGGGAGTCTTGATTTCGACTATAATCTTCAAACCCTGAAGCACAATGGCAATGAAGTGCGCTTAACTTCAAAAGAAAATGAGCTTTTAAGATTGTTATGTGAAAACATGAATGAAACGCTTGACAGGAGCTTTGCACTAAACAAAATATGGCAGGACGACAGCTATTTCAATGCCCGGAGTATGGATGTTTATATTGCCAAACTGCGTAAGTATCTTAAGGATGACTCCAATGTAGAACTCATCAATGTGCATGGCATTGGATTTAAACTGGTAATCAAGAGCTGAGATTAGCAAAAGCTCTTGCGTATAAGAGGTGCAATGCTACTTCTTTCGGAAAGGCTTCTTTCTTTTGTTATGTTTTTCCTCATCAAGTTCGGCCTGCTTCATGAGTGAATGCCAATCCTTAGGGCCTTCGGTTGAAAGATCAATTGTTTCAGCGTATGCCGACTTTGAAATCTTCAATACTTCAATTTCTTTATCGAGATAGGTCTGTATTTCTTCAAGTATCGGCCTTTCATCAGTGCTGCAGAAGGAAATAGCCGTTCCTCTTTTTGTACCTCGCCCTGTTCGTCCCACCCGGTGAACATAGTTCTCAGCTTTTTCGGGCAAGTCGTAGTTAATAACATACTCCACATCTGCAATATCAATCCCTCTGGCGGTAACATCTGTGGCAATTAGAACATTTACTTCGCCACTGCTAAATTGCTTCAAGGTACGCTCACGCTCCTTCTGATCTTTATCGCCATGCATCGTTTCACTGGTAATTTCAACCCGTTGCAGTGCTGCGCTTACCCTGTCGGCACGTACTTTTGTCCGCACAAAAACAAGTATCTTGCTATCAGGATTTTCCCTTATAAGACGCTCAAGGAAAAACCGCTTATCATCCATTTCAATGAAAGTAACAAAGTGATCTATGTTCTTTGAAACAGGATCTTTTGGAGATATCTGAATTCGTATAGCTTCCTTAACAAGAGAATAAGCCAGCTTTTTGATCTCATGATTGATGGTTGCAGAGAAGAACAGTGTTTGGCGCTTTTTGGGAAGATGTGCTACCAACTGTTTGATATCATGTATAAATCCAAGATCAAGCATATGATCTGCTTCGTCAAGGATGAGTATTTTTACTTTACTGATGTCGATAAAACCCTGACTGGTGAGATCAAACATTCGTCCCGGTGTGGCTACAAGTATATCCACCCCTTCCTGAAGACTTTTAATCTGAGCATCTTGCTCAACACCACCATACACGCAAAGAGTACGAATCTCCGAGCCGTTACTTATCCTTTCAAACACCTGCGCAATCTGAATAGCCAGCTCACGTGTTGGCACCATCACCATGCAACGTATTCCACCTGAATTCTTCTCATTCATTAATGAGTTTACAACAGGAATCACAAATGCTGCTGTTTTACCGGTGCCCGTTTGTGCTATTGCAAGTACATCCTCACCCTTAAGAATTGGTGGAATTGCCTTGAACTGTATATCCGTCGGTCTTCTGAACCCCATTGATTCGAGGTTCTTTTTGATGATCGGGTTAAAATTAGATTCTTCAAAACGCATGTTTTCTTTCCCGGTTATTAAGCGTTAATTTCAAAAGTATCCCAGTCAAGGGCTACTTTAAAGCTCTCTCTGTATGACTCTAACGCTCCATAATCAAGGGTGCGTGTTAAGGTTTCCGCTTCATCATCTGCACATCCTGTAATTAACTTTCCTTTATAGTCAAGAATTACAGAACCTCCTTTATGCGGTATTCCCCTGCCATCTTTGCCAATCCTGTTAACCCCAACACAATAGACCTGATTTTCCATTGCTCTTGCGGCAAGTAATGTTTCCCACACAAAACTTCTGCGTGCGGGCCAGTTGGCTACATAAACCAGCAAATCATATTCGTATACATCATTCAGCAAACGGTTTTTACTCCAAACAGGGAACCGAAGGTCATAGCAAACAAGCGGTTTAATCTTCCATCCTTTCAATTCAACAACAAGTTGCTTTTTACCTTGCGAAAAATGCAAGTGCTCATTACCCATACGAAAGAGGTGCCTTTTATCATACTGCTCATAACTTCCATCCGGACGCATCCATATGAGTCGGTTGTAATAAGAACCGTTTTCATTTATAGCAATACTACCGGTAATAACGCTGTTGAGCTTAGCAGCAGAATCTTTCATCCAATTCATTACCAATCCATCCATGTTTTCATTTACTTCTTCGGGTAAGGTAACAAAGCCTGTTGCAAACATTTCGGGTAAAACCACCAGATCTGTTGAATGCCCAAGTTTAGCAAGTACTGATGTAAAGTGTTTTAAGTTAGCTTGTTTATCGGCCCAAACTAATGGTGCCTGTACAATCGTTATGTTAATCGGTTGGGGGTTCATAGGGTTCTGCTTAATGAAGTCAATTAAATGCTACAAAGTATTTTTGCTGCCTGTTCGAGTGTTTCGGTGGTTTTAGCGAAACAAAACCGAAGCATTTTATTGTCGGTTTGATTATGATAAAAGGGTGAAACAGGTACCGAAGCAATACCATGCTCTTTGGTAAGTCGTATGGCAAACTCTGTTTCTCTCTCATCGCTTATTGCTGAATAGTCGAGCAACTGAAAATAAGTTCCTTTTGCAGGTAACGCTTTAAAGCGCGAAGTACTGATCAATTTGAGGAATAGGTCGCGTTTCTCCTGGTAAAACGAGCCGAGGTGTGTAAAGTTTTCTTTGTTCTTAAGGAATTCTGCAATAGCGTATTGTACAGGTGTATTAACCGCAAACACAACAAATTGATGTACTTTACGAAATTCGGCAGTTAAATTGGCCGGTGCAAGTACAAATCCGCATTTCCATCCTGTTGCATGGAATGTTTTGCCAAATGAACCAATAACAAGAGAATGTGAGGCAAGAACAGGGTATTTACATACACTCTCGTGTGTTAAATTATCGAATATCAAATGTTCATAAACCTCATCACTTAACACAATGATATCTCTGTTCGTGATTAGTGTTTCAAGTTTTACCAGATCTTCAGCACTTATTATACTGCCCGTAGGATTGTGAGGCGAATTTATAATAATCATCCTGGTATTGCTTGAAATAAGCGCTGGCAGAGTATCCCAATCAATAGAATAATCAGGCTCCTTCAACTTTGCGAACTTCACCATACCCCCCTGCAATCTAACAGCCGGGGCATAACTATCATAAGCTGGCTCAAAAACAATTACTTCATCACCGGGCTTGATAAAAGCAGTGATTGCAGAGAAAAGTCCCTGTGTAGCACCGGCTGTTATGGTAATTTCACTATCAGGATTATATAGTGAATGATATTTATCAAAGAACATTTGCGATATCTGTTCCCTTAATGCAAGCACCCCCTGCATGGGAGCATACTGATTGTTACCCTTTAACATATTATCATTTACCAGTCCAATAAGTTCTTTACTTATAGGAAAATCAGGAAACCCCTGTGATAAATTAATAGCATTATATTCACGGGCAAGACCGCTCATTATAGCGAATATGCTAGTACCTGTTGCCGGCAGTTTAGATTTCAAGTTGCCGTTGAAATTGTCCATTAATCTTTTATTTAATGAAAGGCAAAGATAGAATAAAACGCCATGTGCTCAAAGCTCAAATACTGTGGTTTAGCTATAACAAGATATTTTATGAGTGAAAAAGAAGGATTATAACCTTAGGGTAAATTATACTTTTTTTGTCTTAATATAAAAGCAATTAAGGTATGAAGCTAATTTCTACTATTTTTTTGGTATGTGTGTTTGTTTTAACAGTATCAAGTAATTCTGTTCAGATAGTGAATGGAGGTGCAGCACTTCAAGAAAAAAATCCCTTGAACAGAACTGATACTATAGCGCTTCCTTTTGTTGATGAATTCACATCAGGAGCACTCACCACACAAGGGTGGGAAACGGGAAATGCCAGTTGGCATGTAAATACGCAGAATGGTAATATCCTTCCATGTGCTGAATTTCAACCTGCCGGTGCTTTAATTAATTATGAGGAGACACTTACAAGTCCATGGATTGATGGTAATTCAGTTACTGATTGCCGTATTTATGTTGATTTTGATTTGAGATTGACAGATGCACTTATGACGGAAAAAGAAAGACTGAGGGTTGAAATTTTTAGTGACACCTCATGGAATGAAGTTAAAGAGTATAGGTCGACAGGCAGTACTGATTGGGATTTAAAGCATATAAACATCACTGTGTTTTCACGAAGAAAGTTCTTTAAACTCCGTTTTAAGGCAATGGGTGAAAATTCAAATAATATAGTCTCCTGGCAGATAGATAATATAAATATCCGCAAGGTATGTGAACCACCAACAGATGCCTGGTGCACACAAAACGATATTCATGAAGATCAGGTAAAAATCGAATGGGAAGAGCCGGGCTATACCATACCCCCTGTTTGGAGACATTGGGATGATGGAAATAGTTTTACAGGTATTGGACTTACAAATGGCGGGATGTTTGATGCGGCAATAAGATTTACACCTGATCAGATTATTCAGTGGGGGTTTTATCCTCTTATCATTCAAAAAATTAAGATATTCCCCAGAGAAATAGGAGGTCCAATAGTATTAAAAATATGGCAGGGAGAAGAACCTCCTCAGCTTATATACTCTCAACCTGTAAATGCCTACAATGCAGGTGAATGGAATATTTATGATATAGACTCCATATTTTACATAGATCATAACCGTGAATTATGGATTGGGTATGAAGTTACACATGATGCAGGTCAATTAATTGCAGGTGTTGATGATGGACCTTGCAATGAAGGATATGGTGATATGATCAGCTATGATGGTATTACATGGGAACCATTCTCAAGTTATGGCATGAATTATAACTGGAATATTCAGGCGTCTATAGGAGAGATCCCGGCAGAGGATACCTGTTTCACAATAGGTTATAACGTTTATCGTGATGAAGAATACCTGGCTACTACCATTGAGACCAATTATATTGATTTATTGCCTGATAATTCGTCACATTGTTACATCATTTCAGCACTTTATAATGATGGTGAATCAGAACTTAGTAATGAAACATGTTACTGGGTTGATGTAGATAAAATTGATCCTAATGAAATAGCAGTTACACCAAATCCGGCAACTTCTATAATATATATTCAGCTTGTTCCCGGATTATCTAAAATAGAAATCATTGATTTAACGGGACGATTAAAAGACACATACAAAATTAATCCGTTAACACTGCAATTAGCGATTGATGCAAGCAATTACATTCCAGGTATCTATCTGCTGAGGTTTATTGGCAACAAAACAAGTTTTGAAAAGAAACTTGTAATTCAATAGCTTCACCTTCAGGTACTCCTTTTGCACAAAAAAGTCTTTACTATGGGGATTATTTTGAGTATCTTCGTATTCTGTGTAATTAACAAATAGAAATTATGAAAAGCATTGATTCATATGATTTTAAAGGCAAACGTGCATTAGTAAGAGTTGACTTTAATGTACCCTTAAATGAAGGATTAAAAATTACCGACACCACACGTATTGACGCTGCACTTCCCACCATCCGTAAAATACTACAGGGAGGAGGTTCCGTGATACTTATGTCGCATCTTGGGAGACCAAAAAAGAACTTTGAGAATAAACTGTCACTTAAACATATTGTGCCCTATCTCTCACAGGTTTTAGGACAGGAGGTTTTATTTGCCGATGACTGCATGGGTGAATCAGCCGAAACTATGACTAAAAACCTAAAACCGGGTGATGTTATTTTGCTTGAGAATCTGCGTTATTATGAGGAAGAAGAAGGCAAACCCCGTCTTGCCGATGATGTATCAGAAGAAGAAAAGAAGGCTGCCAAAACAGCCATGAAGGAAAAGCAGAAAGAGTTTACCAAAAAGCTTGCATCATATGGCGATTGTTATGTAAACGATGCTTTTGGAACTGCTCACCGGGCACATGCTTCAACTGCACTCATTGCTTCTTATTTCCCGAATGATAAAATGTTTGGTTATCTTATGAATGCGGAGGTAGCAAGTCTCAATAAGGTATTGAAAGAAGGCAAAAAACCATTTACTGCCGTTTTAGGTGGCGCTAAAGTATCGGGAAAAATTGAAATCATCAATCATCTTATTGATAGTGTTGATAACCTAATCATTGGTGGCGGGATGATGTTTACGTTTATTAAAGCATTGGGAGGCAAAATTGGCAATTCACTTGTAGAAGATGATCTTCTTGACCTGGCTAAAAATACCATTGAAGGGGCAAAAATGCATAACGTAAAACTCATTCTTCCAGTGGATGCAATTGCTGCCGATGGTTTCTTTAATGATGCCCAAACACAGATAGTTAAAGCCAATGAAATACCCGATGGATGGCTTGGTTTAGATATTGGACCTGAATCGGTAAAGTTATTCGATAAGATACTAATGGAATCAAAGACGATCTTGTGGAATGGCCCGATGGGAGTCTTTGAAATGCCGGCATTTGCTGAAGGTACTATCGATATAGCCAAATCAATTGCCAACTCAACAGGAAAAGGTGCTTTCTCACT
>JBLMZZ010000189.1:0-8593 GCA_050259095.1 Omnitrophica WOR_2 bacterium
TGCAGCAGGGACAGGAACAGCAGACTTTGGAGGAAATGGTGGTGCCAGGGCAGGAAATAATGAACCGGGATACCCGGGCGTTGCTTATGGTGGCGGTGGATCAGGTGGTAGTGCACAAGGTAGTGGAACCTATGCAGGAGGAGCAGGTGCCCCCGGTATGATAAGAATAACTTATGCAGCCACCCCAGTGCTTACATTATCAGCTATCTCTACCCCTTCATGTACCGGAATTACACCCGGAACAGGAACTATTACTGCCAGCACATCGGGTGGAACTGCTCCTTATCAATATAATTTAAATGGAGGTAGCTGGCAGAGCGCTGCCTTATTCTCGAATTTATCACCTGCAACATATACCTTGTATGTAAAGGATGCTGCAAATTTAACTAAGAATATTCCTGTAACAGTCCAGTCAGCTACAAACGGGATGCCTGTTATAACTGCTGATGTTACTAATGCATCATGCCCGGGTAGTGCTGATGGTGCTATTAGAGTTACTAATATACCAACTGCTATTGAGTTTAAAAAGACTGATAATGATTATATTGATCTCGGCGGACAGTTACTTAATAATCTGTCAGCCTTCACCCTTGAAGGTTGGATTAGTGTTGATAAGTCGCTTGCAACGGGCACTCGTACATGGGGATTTATAGGTCAAAATGATGCTATTGAATTTGGAATAATGGACAACACAATCCTTCAGTTATGGTCAGCAACGGGAGGTACTCTAAATATTCCTCTATCAGCATATCCTGATGGTAATGGTTGGCATCATCTTGCAGGTACTGGTGACGGGCAGAGAATGATAGTTTATATTGACGGTGTTGAAGTAGGAAGACTGGCAACTACAGTATCTAATTATGGTAGTAGTGTCTATAACTCCATGATTGGTGGTAGAATATGGGATGCAGATGGTAATTATCTTGATGGACGCTT
Source organism: Omnitrophica WOR_2 bacterium (assembly GCA_050259095.1). GTDB lineage: Bacteria > Bacteroidota > Bacteroidia > Bacteroidales > Lentimicrobiaceae > Lentimicrobium. Next base: position 937 of record JBLMZZ010000189.1, read on the forward strand.
TTTAAAAGCAGGTATCTGGAATCGAGCATTAAGCGCTACTGAAATAGCGACTTTGGCATCTACAGAGTTTAAACAATATACTTCTTCAGATGCAGGCCTTATGGCAGGATACAATTTCTTTGAAGGAGAAGGTACTACCTTATCTAAGATAGGAACTGTATCAACAAACGGAACTTTTGTTAATACCCCTGAATGGAAAGAAGTATTTACCTATAAGTGGATCAAGACAGGTAGTCCTACATTCTCAGCTACTACAAAACACCTTACTGCAATAACTTCGGGTGAGTATATGCTGACAGCATCATTCCCTGGTATTTGTCCAATTACAGGTATCTGGACAATTAATAATACTGGAATAAACAAATGGACAGGTGCTGCTGATATCAACTGGAATAATATCTCAAACTGGACTTGCACTATTCCCGATCTAACAATTGATGCTATTATACCCTCAGGTCTTGCACGATATCCTTTACTTAGCACTGGTAATGCAGGTTTATGCCGTAATCTTTCAGTGAGTACCGGAGCATCAGTAACAATAACAGGAAACAGTTTGAGTATTGCCGGTACAATCACAAATTCAGGTACCATTACAGCTACTGATGGAACGATTATCATGAAAGGTGCTTCAGCACAAATTATTCCGGCAAATACCTTTGCGGGGAATACCATTAAGAGCCTTACTATAGATAATATTGGAGGTGTGACCCTAAATGGGACACTCAAATTATCAGGTATACTTTATGCGAAATCAGGGAATCTACAAACCAATGGATTCTTAACGCTGCTTTCAAATGCTACAGGCACTGCTCTAATTGATGGAAGTGCTGCCGGTCAGGTACTTGGCAATGTTACCATGGAAAGATACCTGCCAATAGCATTCGGATATAAGTATTTTAGTTCCCCATTTACCAATGCAACAGTTGGTCAGTTTGCCGATGATATTGATCTAGCTGCTTCTTTCGCAACACTCTATTACTATGATGAAAATCAGATATCAACAGGCTGGGAGAAGTATATAACCTCTTCTAATCAATTAATTGCGGGGAAAGGTTATGCGTTAAACTTTGGCAATACGGTGGTATCTAAAACAGTTAGCACAACAGGTGTGGTTAACAATGGAACTATTGGTCCTTTCACTGTTTATAATCACAACCAGCCTTATACGAAAGGATACTATCTGGCAGGAAATCCTTACCCCTCTCCTATTGACTGGAATGCTGCAGGATGGACAAAGACCAATATAGACAATGCACTTTATTATTTTGATGCAGGTAATACCGATCAGTATCTGGGAACTTACAGCACATATATTAATGGTATTTCAAGTAACGGCATAGCCAATAGCATCATTCCATCACAGCAGGGTTTCTTTATTCACGTTACCGATGGTATCTATCCCACTCAGGGAACATTAACCTTTACAAATTCAGTAAGAGTCACCAGTCTTAATCCGGTATTTCATAAAAACACTTCGGTAACACCACAGTCATATGTAAGACTCAGTGCGCATCTTGATAATTCAGAAGCGCCTACCGACTACATGGTTATTTATTATGATGATTATGCATTAAATGACTTTGAGCCTCAATACGATGCATTAAAAATCATGAACACGGAGACTAATGTTCCAAACCTTTATGCTTTGACAGCAGCCAAACGGGAAGTATCCATTAAGGCACTTCCTTTTCCGGTTGATAATTCACAGGTAATTGATTTAGGTATTGCTCTGAAAGCTAAAGGTTCCATCACAATAAAAGCAGTAGATATTAAGGATCTTCCTTCAGGTTACAAGGTCTATTTGAAAGACAACTACACCGGTCAGATACGTGAACTTCAGAAGACTCCTGAATATACCTTCAACATTAACAATGAAACATTCACTGATCGCTTGTCGCTTATTATCAGCAATCAGGAACTTACACAGGAAGCTTTGGGAACAGGCAGTTTCAACGCATTCACAAAAGATGGAAATGTAATCCTTAATATGAAGGTTAAGGAAGAGCAAGTGTTAGTGCAAATTACTGATCTTTCGGGTAGAATGATGATTCAACAAAGTGTATATGGAGAAGGAAACCATACTATTGGAAAGAATTTAAATACCGGCATCTACATCGTGACGATATTCACAGATATGGGCACCATTTCAAAGAAGATATATCTTAATTAAGGCCATGGCATTGCTGAAACACATAAAAATCTGCGCTCTTCTGATGGTATTGGGGATTATAATACCCTCATTGGTTCATGCACAGGAGTTGCCACCCAGGCCAATGAAACTTACTACATTTCAAAATCTTAGCTTCGGCGCTTTTATCAATGGCAATTCAGGAGGCACAATTACTGTTACTCCCGAAGGTTCAAGGATTGCAACAGGTGATATTTATCCGGTAAATATGAGTCAGTCTTATTATCCTGCCATCTTTGAAGTTGAAGCTCTGCCAGGCAATATTATACATGTGGTTTTACCAGCTTATGCTACTCTTACAGGACCGGGCGGTAAGATAACAAACCTTGAAATTAACGCCTCTTTGCCAACATCGCCATTTATAAATACCATAAACCCACCATTCAGAACTCAGGTTAGGATTGGAGGAACGCTTACTATTGGTAATCCTCTGACTACACCATCAGGTGATTATTATGGCACTTTTTCAATAACCTTTATTCAGGAATAAGCTCCGAATCTCCACATGCTGCCATCTGCTACTCTAATAAATTATTCAAAGTTGACTTTCAGAACAGTTGGTTTTGCCATACTTATAACCTTGTTGTTTTTAACTTCGCTTGTGGCTAAAGGACAAACCAACGAAGATTTGCAGGACTATGAAGATATTACAGTCTTTTTGATGGTTCAGAATGTTGGCGGATATGAGATTGATGCTATCTATATGAACGATAATCTTTATGTGGATGTAGCGACGCTTTTTCAGATACTGAAGATTAATCATGTACCGGCATCAGGCAACGACAGCATAACAGGGTTTTTTCTTGATGAAGAAAAACACTATTCTCTAAATGCTGATAAGCTAACGGCCGTTATTGGAAACAGCACTACAAAACTTCAACCGGGTGATATTATTCGCAATGAAACAGGTCTTTATCTTAAGAATACATTATACGGTAAACTCTTTGGATTAAATCTGAATTTTAACTTCCGCAGTCTGTCACTGGAACTTAAAACTGAGCTTGAACTTCCTATTATTAAGGAACTCAGGCAAGAGCAGATGCGCAAGAATATCGACCGATTAAGCGGTGTAATTAAGGTAGATACAACCATTGGAAGGAATTATCATGTGCTTAGAGGTGGAATGGCCGATTGGTCAGTAATATCAACTCAGAACAGTGGTAAAACCAGTGATACGCGTGCTTCTTTAGGTGCCGGAATTGAGTTACTTGGTGGAGAAGCCACCGGATTATTCAACTATTCAACATTGATTGGTCTGGATGAAAGGCAACAACAATATAAATGGCGGTGGGTTAATAATGAAGCTAAAGTAGTGAGACAAGTACAAGTAGGGAAAATACCGGTACATTCTACTTCATCCCTCTATGCGCCAGTAATTGGAGCGTCTATTACCAACACTCCCACAACTTTCAGAAGATCTTTTGGCAGTTATATACTGACAGATTATACTGAACCTGGCTGGACTGTTGAACTGTATATCAATAATGTAATCGTTGATTTTACAACTGCCGATGCTTCAGGATTCTTTCAATTTCAAGTGCCAATGGTTTACGGTTCCACTCAGGTTATGCTCAAGTTCTATGGGCCTTGGGGAGAAGAGCGCGTAAAGGAACAAACTATTAATGTGCCTTATAATTTCCTTCCTGCCGGAACAGTTGAATACAATATGACTGGTGGAATAGTGAGAGATAGCCTAAACAGTACTTTTTCAAGAGCAGAAGCAAGTGTTGGTTTGCACCGAAATCTTACTATGGGAGCCGGTGTAGAATATCTTTCAGCACTTAAGCAAGATCAGGCAATGCCTTTTATTACTGCTTCGGCCAGGTTTCTGAATAACTTTCTTTTTACCGGTGAATACACTCATGGTGTTAAAACACATGGATTACTCAATTACCGTCTTCCATCAAACCTGGTCTTTGAGCTGGATTATACTAAGTACGTTCCAGGTCAAAAGGCCATTAGCTATAACTATCTTGAAGAACGCAAAGCCAGTCTGTCAATACCTGTGAAAGTAGGTGAATTCAGATCTTTTGCCCGAATGTCGTATCGTCAAAATGTGCTTCCTTTAACTAAATTCTCAAGTGCTGAGTTGTTGTTATCATCTTTCGTTAAAGGTGTTAGCACAAACCTCTCAGCAAATGCGAACTGGCTTCCAGATGAAAATCCTTACATCTATTCAAATCTTGCATTTGGGTTTAGGTTGGGACACTCTACTAACTTCAGACCTCAGGTGCAATTTGATATTACTAATGCAGAATTTATATCCTATAAGGCAGAGTTGGAAAAGAACTTCTCGCAGTTAGCACACCTTTCTGTGATTTATGAGAATAATGTAAGGTCTGCAACTCAAAGTGTTGAGTTGTCATTTAGGTATGATCTGTCGTTTGCACAGACTGCTACCTCTGCCAGGATATCTGAAAGAACAGTTACCACCACTGAAAGTGCAAGAGGCAGTGTGGCATTTGGTAGCGGCAATGGATATGTGCATGCTGATAACCGTTCAGCAACCGGAAGAAGCGGTATAACCATCACTCAGTTCCTCGATCTTAATGATAATAACATCAAAGATGATGGTGAACCGGTCGTTTCAGGACTATCAGCTCGATTAAATGGAGGACGATTTATTGAGCGGTCAAAAGATTCACTCATACGTATTATTGAGCTTGAACCATATACTTCTTATCTGCTTGAACTGGAAGATGTGGGATTTGAAAATATTGCATGGCAATTGAAACAGAAAGAAATAAGCGTGCTGGTTGACCCAAATCAGTTTAAGAAGATCAATATTCCTATTAAGGTTATGGGTGAAGCTAATGGCACTGTTAATGTTAAAAAAGGACACTCTGTTCAGGGACAAGGCCGCATTATTATCAATTTCATCAATGATAAAGGGAAGTTGGTAAACAGGGTTCTTTCAGAATCTGATGGTTATTTCAACTTCCTTGGATTTGCGCCCGGCAAATACATTGCAGTACCCGATTCTGCTCAACTGCAAAGACTACACTATAAATCAGAGCCTGCATCCTTTGAATTTACTATTAATCCGGTTGAGTACGGTGATATTATTGACAACATAACCTTTACACTAACTCCTGTGGAAGAGATTGTTCCGGATAATTTAAACCAACAGGAAAATTTAAAAGATTCTAATCAATCTGGCCAGATTCTACCAAACAATGATAAATCTCCATCAAAAACAAATAAAGGAACAGTAGAATCTTCAATAAATACAATTAAATACGTAGGAAATACTGGAACAAAATCAATAAATGAACCAGAGAATCCTGTATCAAAAGCAAGCAACAAAGCTGAAAATTCTAATGCAAAAACTAATAACGAATCAAAGAATCCTACCTCAAAAGCAGATAATAAAGCAGGAAATTCTGAATCAAATACAATTAACGAAACTGGAAATCCATCTTTAAATCCTTCAGGCAATCTTGAATCGGTTGATAAAGAAAATGAGTATAAGCTTGTTAATAAGGTTAATTCTGATAAAGAAAATACTAATAACCAAAGTGACAAATCAACCGATTTAAAGAAACCGGCCACACAACAGGTAACATCCGACGCTAAATCAGCTTCTTATAATCAACAAGAAAATCCGGAACATCAATCTTATAAACTTATTTCAGGACATTACAATGAATCTGCGGGAGATTGGTTTGTACAGGCAGGCGCCTATAAAAAGTATTACAATGCTACCAATATGTATGATTTGATCTCCAAAAAAACTTCACATAAACCCGGTATCATTCAGCAAGGTCCTTATTATAAGGTACGTGTTGGCAACTTTCCTACTGAAGATGAAGCACAGCAAACATCCGATAGCTTTTCAAAACAGGGTATTAAGAATTTCATTGAGAATAAGAATAATTATTAGTATTACCCTGATATCTCTTTAATCTTTCTCAATTAAACACTCATTCCAGTTTTTCTTATTGATACTTTGCTGCATATTTTAGTATCTTTGATACAACAATCAATCAATGAAAGAATCATCATTCCCCACAATTAAGACAGACCGGCTTATATTGCGTAGGTTTGAGTTAACTGATGCTGCTGATGTCCAGCGGATGGCAGGTGATAAAGATGTAGCTTTAAATACCCTTAATATGCCATTTCCGTATTTAGATGGCATGGCTGAAGAATGGATTCTATCTCTCGAGAATGGGTTTAAAGACCAGAAATCAATTGTTTATGCTATCTGTCTTAAATCCACCGGCTTTTTAATCGGTGCCATTGGTCTTACCCTGAACCTTAAGTATAGAATGGCCGAATTAGGATACTGGGTTGGAAGGGAATATTGGAATAATGGCTATTGCACTGAGGCGGTTAAAGCTGTAATCACCTTCGCATTTGATAATTACAAACTTCATAAGGTATATGCTAATTATTTCGGTAACAACCCTGCTTCAGGAAGAGTAATGACAAAAGCAGGTATGCAGTATGAAGGTACCTTAAAGTCACATATGTGGCACCATGATCAATACAAAGATTTAATTTTCTATAGCATTTTCAATCCTGATATATAAACCATTCAGCTCCCAATACTATGGTAAAGGTATTCCGTTTATCACTCATTCTGATAGCATTAGTCCTTTCAGCCTGCACTGGCCGAAATTATCTGGTAGTCGAGAAGACTAACTTTACAGATCAGATTGATCAACTTCAAAATCTGGAATTTACATTCAATAAAGAGGTAGCCCCTGATTCACTGATTGATGTCTGGGACAGTGTAGCATACATAACTTTTGAGCCGGAAATGTCAGGTAAGTTCAAATGGAGTAACAGAAGCACTTTAATCTTCTCCCCTTCAGGTCCGTTTGCTCCGAATACAGATTACAAAGCAAAGTTCACAAATTTGATAACAGCACTTTCACAAAAGGTATTGAGATTTAAAGATCCTGAGATGAGGTTCCATACTCCTTATCTCGAAATTCAGAATACATACGCATACTGGAGTCGCAATGAGTCTTTCAATCAACAAGTAGAACTTCGGGTAAGAATAATCTTTAACTATCCTGTCGATCAGGATGATTTAAAAAAGTATATATCACTTAAGGTTGACGGAAAGCCTGCTGAGTTCAGACTTCCTGTTTCAGAATTGAGCAATGAGGCTGAGTTAGCTGTAGCCATAAACACTGAGAAAGAAAAGATTAGTACCATTGAAGTATTGATGTCGGAGGGTATGAAAGCAATAGGTTCTTTACGTACTAACAAAGAACCGATTACCGTTGAGGTACCTGTTCCTGCTATTGATAAGCTGGAAATTACTGATGTTACAACGGGTTTTGAAGAAGGACAGGGTGTTATATCAATTTTTACATCTCAACCGGTAGTAGCTAAAGACCTTGAAAAGAATATCAGCATTGCTCCTTTCGTTGAGTTTCAAACGACAGTTATCAGTAATGGCTTTGTTATAAAAGGAACATTTGGTGATGGACAAACATACAGTTTAACACTTCA
>JBLMZZ010000190.1:0-7001 GCA_050259095.1 Omnitrophica WOR_2 bacterium
AAATTGGCATATTGCAATCTTTTACATTAATAAATGATGCAATAACCCAGCTTAATCTCGAAACCACTTATTATCAGGAGGATTATATATTTGGTAATCTAATGCCTTTTAATTTTCTAAAGGAAGATAACGAAATCTATAAGGATAATCCAATTAAGATAAGCATAGACAAATCAAGCCTGCAGCCTATTGATCTAAAAATCTATTTTAAGATTCTCGACTCTAAAAAAGTAAAGATTGAGGCCTATGGTACTGAAATTCCAATGTATAGCTACCTTGAGGATGAAGTAATATATCTCGTCGACACAATACGAATTAGTGGAATATATAATTTTGAAGATGAGATTAAAGGTAAAAACTATAGCTTCAAAATTCACTTAAATACCAAAGAACCGGAATTATGGAGAGACATAAATACTTATTTTGTTTTCAATAACCTTGATCTGCTTACTCTTGAATATCAATCAAAGCTAAGTGCTTTAAATACCTCTAAAACTTCTTCTCTTGTAGTTATCAGTCTTAAAGGCGATGAGAAGTACAAAATTGCCGATTTTCTGAATACATTGTCAAATGCCTATTTGGATCGGAATCTTGAAAAGAAGAACAGAATAGCCGTAAATACTGTAAAGTTTATTGATAGTCAAATTAGCGAAGTTTCTGATTCCCTATCTATTGCTGAAAATAAGTTGCAGAATTTCAGGACGACCAACCAGGTAATGGATTTGAGTTTCCAAGGTCAGAAATCGGTTGAGAAAATGAATGAGCTTGAAACACAAAGGGCTCTACTGCTTGTTCAACAGAAATATTATAACTACATCAGAGATTACTTTAACAAGAACAGTGACATGTCCGATCTTATAGCACCATCATCTATGGGTGTACAAGATCCTTTACTAAATCAAATGATTGTTGATTTAATTACTCTTAACAGTGAAAGAAGAAATTTATTGAACCGGGGTAATACAAAGAATCTCTTCCTTAATAATATTGAAATTCAGATAAATAACCTTAAAAAAACAATACAGGAAAACATAAGTAATAATGAGGTTACTACCGGTATTGCATTACAGGATATTAATAACAGGGTTGCTGTCATAACATCTCAAATGTCGAAGCTACCTTCTACTGAACGTCAATTGTTTGGAATAGAAAGAAAATTTAAACTCAACGATGCAATTTACACTTTCCTTCTCCAAAAGAGATCAGAAGCTCAAATTGCCCGAGCATCAAATGCTCCCGATTATGAAGTTGTTGATCCGGCACGTCATATAACAACATCTATCATTTTCCCAAAACGTACCCTCGATATGGTTATTGCTTTGGTGGCCGGCTTTTTAGTTCCCTTTATAATTATTATGATAACCGAGTTCTTAAATATGAAGATCAATAGTAAAAAGGAGCTTGAATCAATTACTGAACTCCCAATTATTGGTCATGTGTTTCATAATGAAGGAAAAAATAGAATCGTCCTAACTGATTCTTCAAATTCACCAATATCCGAATCCTTTAGAAGTATACGAACAAACTTGCAATTCTATTCTAAAGGAAAAGATAAGCAGATAATTTTGCTTACATCCTCATATAGTGGTGAAGGGAAATCATTTATTGCTCAGAATCTTGCTACCGTATTTGCACTTTTCGGGAAGAAGACTTTGCTTATTGGTTTTGATATGCGCAGACCTAAAATGTTTCAGGATCTAAATCTTAACAACAAGGTTGGAATGAGTACCATTTTAATCGACAAATCTACAATTGAAGAAATAGTACAGCCAACTCATATAGAAAATCTTGACTACATTGGTTCTGGTCCTATACCACCCAATCCGCTTGAATTAATAGCATCAGAAAAAACTGATGAAGTGTTCAGAGATTTAAAAAAGATTTACGATTTTATAATTATTGATTCACCACCCGTTGGAGTGGTTTCAGATGCGTATTTACTTACTAAATACGTTGATGTTACCCTATATGTTGTGCGACAGGGATTTACTCATAAAGAAGCTTTCTTAAATAATATAAAGCATCTTACACAGAAGAAAATTCATAGCGTAAGTCTTATTCTTAATGATGTTAAAGCAAGAGGAATGGCCTATGACTATGGTTATGAGTACACTTACTATTCTCAAAATGGCAAAGCATCTCGCAGGTTATTTCGCAAGAAAAAGCATGTTCCTACAACTTAATATTTCTGAAAGGATCAATTAGTAGCCTTTAATATCTAAGTTCCATTTACTAATCAAAACTATTAAAAGAGAAGTCGTTACGATTTCTCTTTTTTTTGTTCAACTTTACATTTAGATACCACAACCTGACCCATTTAATTCGTAGAATCTTTCCCCGTTTCGGGGCACTTTTCTTAGTACTTTCTGTTCTTGTTATTTATAATCGCTCTGTTTAAGGCTGTTGCTTATCTTCTTCAAATTCACTTAACTACTTCAATTATTGACTTTTATGCAATTTTTGGATAAAGCTTTCTCTTAATTTATCCAAGTTCTTTTTTGATGGCATTATTTTTCATTCATGGCTAAGTGCAACTAATACCTTAACCTACAAAATCATGAATGAAAAAATAAAACAATCATCACAACCAAATTTAAAAGCTCACGCAAAATTTCTATTACTGACAATTCTACTTTTATTGGTTTATTCAACAATGCTTTTCAGTGCTAATGTATATATCGATCCAACCAATACGGCAGCAAACCAAAATGGCTCTATTGATAATCCTTATAACTCCTGGACTAAAGTTACTTTTACAAGTGGTAATACTTACTTGCAGAAAAACGGAACTACATACAACACATCTACAAGTATTTCAGTAAATAGCAAATCGAATATTGTAATTGGAAGTTATGGCTCAGGTTCTCCTGCTAAGATAGTTGGTACAGGAACAGGAGGTTATATTGTCAATATAGCCAGTTCATCAAATATAACTGTAAAAGATCTTGAAATTCTATCAACCGGGACCTGGACATCATGTATTTATATCTCAGGAACAAACAGTTCAAATAACCTTATTGAAAATTGTAATGTTCATGGTACTGAATGGGGAATACGTGTTATTACTGCTTCAGCGGGAAACCGTATCATGAATTCAACCATCCACGACACCGGTGATGACGGAATTTATATTAAAGATGTAAGCTCAATAGAAGTTGGCTCAAGCAACATTTATGATGTTAATATGAAATATCTGGTAAATCCCGATCAGGCTTATTCTGCCGGTGATGGAATTCAGATATCATCAACCAATAATTTGAATTTCAATATACACGATAACACCATTGACCATTCTTCAATGGGTAATAAGTTTTGTATCATTGTTTATGGCGTTAATTATACCGGCATTCTTGAAAATAACACACTTATAGGCAATGGTCCTTTAGTTACCAGTGGCGTATATCTTCATCCAACAACTAATACAGTTACCGTTCGCTATAATACAATTAAAAACGCCAATTACGGAATTTACTCTTATGCTAATTTACTTGATGCATATTACAATGTATTTTCTTCAAACAAATCAGGTATAAGTGTTCAATCAGGTTATACGCTCAATGCACGTAATAATGTATTTTATAATAATACCACCACTGCTGTTGGTTCATCGTCAAGCACTAATGTAACCTTAAAAAACAACATTTTCAATATTACTTCAGGTGCTAAAGCCATTAACACTTCAGGTACCGTAACTTCTAACAATAACATTTTCAATCAGGAACAATCTTCTTTCATAAATGGATATTCTACGTTAAATGCATGGAAAAATGCTTCAGGAAATGATGCCGCTTCATTGGTTGGTAATCCATCATTTGTAAGTGCAGGAAGTGGTGATTTTCATGTTCAACCTGCTTCACTCGTTATCAATAAAGGCTGTAATGTAAATTTGAGTCAGGATTTGTTTGGTACATCTGTACCACAATCAGGAACTCCTGACATGGGCGTTCATGAAGTTAATGGTGGAGTACCAACAGGAAACTCAGCACCTGTAATAACAAATCAGGCATTCTCTGTTCCTCAAAACTCACCTGTTGGAACAGCAGTAGGAACAGTATTAGCCTCAGATCCCGATGCAGGCCAACTACTCTCATATTCAATTATCTCAGGTAATACAAATAATGCTTTCAGTATTAATTCAACTACAGGGAATATTACCGTTGCAAGCGCACTTCCACTCCAGAATTTCAATCTCACCGTTAAAGTAACTGACAACGGATCACCGGTATTATCATCACAGGCCACTGTAAGTATCAATGTTTCAACTTCAGTAGTAAACCAAACACCGGTTATTGCAAATCAAACATTTAGCATTACTCAAACACTGGGTATAGGCTCATTGGTGGGTAAAGTTGTTGCTTCTGATCCTGATCAGGGTCAATCATTAACTTACAGTATTATCTCAGGTAATACAAATAATGCCTTTGCTCTTAATGCTTCCACTGGAAACATTACAGTTGCTACTGCACTTCCATTACAAAACTTCAATTTAACCGTGAAGGTAACCGACAATGGCAGTCCGACAATGTATGCTCAAGCTGTTGTTACCATTAATATTACTGCAGGTACGGTAAATCAACCTCCTTATCTTCAACCCTATTCCTTTACTGTTAAACAATATGCGCCCACTGGAACGCTTGTTGGTACAGTGGTTGGAACAGATCCAAATCAAGGACAAACTTTAACTTATAGTATCGTATCAGGCAACACAGATAATGCTTTCAACATCAATGCAAGCACTGGTAAAATTACTGTAAACAACAGCAGAGCTCTGAATTTAAAACTTAGAAACAGATTTCTTCTTCAGGTAAAAGTAGCTGACAATGGAAATCCAAGTATGTCGTTTACACAAACCATTACCATCAATATCGTAAAAAGTAAAGCAGGGGATGAAATTACTGTTGAAGCCATTACACCTATTTACGAAGAACCCAAAGAAATGCGTGTTTATCCCAATCCATCAATTGATGGTAGGTTCTCTGTTTCCTTTGGCAAAGTATATGAGAATGTTAAACTTGAAGTCTTTGATATATCAGGTAAACTTATAAAAACCATGACCGTTACTCAGGCTTCAAAAGGCAACATGGATTTAAGTACTGATCCTCATGGCACTTACCTTATCAGGTTAAATACAGGCGAAGAAACTAAAACACTTAAGGCAGTTAGAAATTAATTATTTATTGAATAGTTTGGGAACAGTATAAATGTAAGAACACTGTTCCCAAACGATTCAAAAAAGTCTATAGCATTTATTATCAAAGTAATAGAACTATTTTTCATAAAGTTTTAATTGATTCACATAAACTAGTTAACTTTAACTGCGTTCTTATGGTAAAACCTTTACGACATTTGAAAACATATTTGCATTTTATTTACTTAACAATAACTTTTATTCTTGTTAGTTCATCATTTGCATCTGGACAAACCACTGTTTATATCGATCCTTCTTACACCGGATCAACCCAAAATGGCACTATTCAATACCCTTATAAATCGTGGAATTCTGTGTCGTGGGTAAACGGCAACACCTACCTTCAAAAAGCCGGTACTACCTTTAATACTTCAACCTGTCTACTGATTACAAGTAAGCATAATATTACGCTTGGCTCCTATGGTTCAGGATCTAAACCAAAGATTGTTAGTTCGGGTGATAATACAATCAAGGTAATTGATATTACCAGCAGTTATAATATGGTTGTTACCGGACTTGAAGTATATTCAACCACCGGGCAAGTTACGGCCGCAGTGATCATAGATGGCACCGGTTCTTCAAATAACCTGATAGACAATTGTAGTTTGCACGATTCTCAATGGGGAATAAGGATCTTAACAACCTCGTCAGGTAACCGAATTTTAAATTCTCAAGTTTATAATACTCAGGATGATGGTATTTATATTAAAGATGTCCCTAATATAGAAATCGCCTATTGCAATATCTACAATGTAAACCTTAAGTATTTTATCAATCCCGATCAAAGTTACTCTTCAGGTGATAACATCCAAATAGCATCTACTAACAACCACAATTTTAATATTCATCATAACACTCTCGATCATAGTTCTACAGGTAACAAGTTCTGTTTTATTGCATGGGGTAATAATTATACCGGCGTGCTTGAGCATAATACTATGATTGGCAATTCCGATCAGGTAACGAGTTGCATTTATCTATCTCCAACTACAGGAAGCGTTACGGTAAGATATAATTCCATTACTCACGGCAATTATGGCATTTATGCTTACGTTGCCAATTTCAATGTGTATTACAATAATTTTGTTGGTAATAGAACTGCTATTGCTGTTTTAAATAATTACCATCTCAGAGCTGAAAACAATATATTTTATAACAATACAATAGCGTGTATTTCAGGGTTTTCAGGGTCGAACGTTGTTGCTAAAAATAATATATTCTACATCTCGGGAAGCGCAAAGGCTCTTTCAACAAGCGGGTCATTAACTTCTGATTACAATACCTTTAATACACAAAGTGCTAATTTCATTAACGGCCACAGTACCCTTTCATCATGGCAGTCTGCCTCGGGCCAGGATTTACATTCATTTATTGGTAATCCGCAATTTGTAAATCCTTCAGGTAACAATTTCGAACTTCAGCCAAACTCTCCTTGTATAAATAAGGGTGTTATTTGTGGTTATAATCAGGACTTTTATGGAAATCCCGTACCACAAGGCAACTCATCTGATATTGGATATTATGAGTATGCGCAAACTATAGTGAATCATCCTCCTGTTATACAAAATCAAACTTTTTCAGTACCCGAAAACAGCGCAGTCAACACTGTAGTTGGACAGGTAATTGCTACGGATCCCGATACCGGTGATGTTGTCACTTATTCAATTACCGGTGGTAATGAAGCCAACAATTTTAGTATAAACTCGTCTAACGGGGTCATCAGCGTAGTAAATAGTCAAAACTTGAATTTTGAATCAAATGAGCAGTTCAACCTTCAGGTAAGTGTTCACGACAATGCCAACCTATCATCGTC
>JBLMZZ010000191.1:0-4048 GCA_050259095.1 Omnitrophica WOR_2 bacterium
TGATTAAATATCATAAAAAGTAAAGGTACGGCACAATCACTTCCATTCAATTCAGGCACACCTCTCCCATCAAAGTTACCAGTCCAAACACCCACAGTATAATCAGCATTGTACCCTATTGCCCAGGCATCTCTTCTCCCATAAGATGTTCCAGTTTTCCATGCAATTCTAGGCAAATCGGCTGCTTCGCGATATTCATTAGGAAGATCAGGTCGTTTTAATGAAGTAAGTATTTCTGTAATCATATAAGTGCTACCAGGCGAACCCAAAATTATCTTTTGTGATTTTTCATCGCCCTTCTCTTTTGAATATATTAATGGTTTCCATATTCCCTTGTTAGCAAACGAAGCATATAAAGCAGTCATTTCTTCGAGGGTTGTTCCACACCCTCCCAAAATTAGAGAAAGACCGGTTTTCTTTTTATTTTTAGTAATCCAGTTAAATTCGGCATTTGCGAGTAATATATTTAAATCACCAATCCCAATTTTATCAAGTAACTCCACTGCAGGAACATTTAATGAGAGGGCTAAAGCTTGCTCAATACTTACTTTTCCCCTATAACTCTCATCGTAATTTTCAGGTCTGTAACCATTAAAATTTACAGGAACATCTGTAACAATTGTTTTTGGAGAAACATATCCTTTATCAAATGCCAGCATGTAAAGAGCAGGTTTTAGCGCTGATCCGGGAGATCTTAATGCTCTCACTCCATCAACCTGCCCACTGAACTGTGTTTCATTGAAACCAGCTGAACCTGCATAAGCTTTTACTTCCATTGTCCGGTTATTTACCACCAATACCGCTGCATTTGTAATCTGCAGACTTCTCAATGTTCGGATGTAATTAGAGATTGATGATTCAACTTTACTTTGAATTGATAAATCAAGGGTAGAATATATTCTATCGGGAATAGAAGGGATTATGATAGAATTATTCTTTGTGTAATTTCGATTTGATTTTAATGTACTTAAAAAAAGTCTGTTTGACAGATGTGGTGCATATTGCGAGATTGGGTATCTGGTACTTCCAAAGTTTTCAAGTAGTGCATCATCAACTTCTTCCTTTGTAAAGATGCCTGCTTTGCCCATTTGCAATAACCAGTAATTCCTGTTATTGAATAATCTACTCCTGTTTTTTGGCATTAATACATTAGGATTATTCGGAATTACTGTAAGCATTACAGTTTGTGCTGCACTCAATTCTTTAGGTTCTTGTCCGAAATACATTAATGAAGCGGTCTTCACACCTTCAATATTACCACCATATGGTAAAAGGTTAAGATATAAAGTCAGTATATCTTTTTTTGAATAGTGCCATTCAAGCTGCAATGCTCTGTATGACTCTCTAAACTTGGCTTTTAAAGTACGATTATCAGGATTAAGCATCCTGGCAACTTGCATTGTGATTGTAGATGCACCCGATGTCCTTCTTCCGGTAATAGTGTTATTCCAAAAGGCCCTGACAACAGAAATTAAATTGATTCCCGGATGATACCAAAAGTATTTATCTTCCTTAAAAACAATAGCTTCACTTAAATCACCCGAGATTTCATTGTAATCTGCTCTTATTCTCCATTTATCGTCTGAACTCAAAAACCCATGTATAATTTCACCATCATTTGAATAAACTATAGTAGAATAACCTTTTGTAAATAGTGGCAAAGGAAATATTTGATCAAGAGCAATGAACAGCAATGGTGGTAACAAGAAGATAAAACTTATGAACAGAATTCGTTTGTTTCTCTTATGCATGATCTCAATGTGTTGATCTGCTTTGAAATTAAAATACTAATGAATAAACCAGCTTTTATTTATCAGGTTAAAATGCTATAAACTGTTGAATCCTATTTTTATTTTTCCAGTTCCTTTACCTGTAATCTTACCTATTTTAAAGGCGTTAACACCAACGTTTTTTAATTCATCTAAGAAATCTTCTGTTTGCTCACTTTCAAGACAGATTAGCAAACCACCGGAAGTTTGAGAATCACATACCAGAAAACGTTGTGCAGTGGTGAGTGTGGTAAAATCAGTCCATTCAGATGCAAAAGTTTCATTTGCTTTTGTACTTCCGGGAATAGCACCCATTACTGCCATTCTTTCAACTTTATCAAGAAATGGAATTTCATCATAGAAAAGTTCAGCATCTACAGAAGAGGCTAGTGTTATTTCGTGAAGATGCCCGGTAAGACCAAATCCTGTGATATCTGTGCAAGCATTGACCCTATATTTCTTCATAACTTCTGCAGCAATTTTATTCAACATTTTCATTAAATCAATAGCCTCCCTTAAATCGTCTTCATTCAGGAAACCTAATGAAAGAGCTTTAGTCATTATACCAGAACCAATAGGTTTTGTAAGTATCAAACTATCACCGACTTTAGCATTTGAGTTAGTAATCAGGTCACTAGTTTTAACTCTTCCTGACACAACCATGCCAAATTTGATGCCTGTATCTTCTATTGAATGTCCTCCAAGTATGGGTATATTTGCTTCTTTTGCCTTGTCAGAAGCACCTTGCATTATTTGTTTCAATATATTAAGAGGTAATTCATCAACAGGAAAAGCAACCATATTAAGAGCAAACAACGGGGTAGCGCCCATCGCATAAATATCACTTAAAGCATTAGCTGCTGCTATTGCGCCAAATGTATAAGGGTCCTCAACCATGGGAGTAAAAAAATCAACTGTTTGAACAAGAGCATCATTCCCACTAAAACGATAAACTGCAGCATCATCGCGATGCTCAGCACCAACAATTACATCAGGTGAAAACACAGGTGATAAATCCTTGAGAATAAATTCAAGATCTGCAGGTCGCATCTTACAACCGCAACCCATACCATGGGCATACTCAGTAATTGAATACTTATTTTGCACCTCACTAACAGGCTCAACCACTCCTGCAGCTTCAGCAATCAGCTGTACTGCCTTATCAACCTCTTCATTAGTTGTATATCTTCCAGTAGTAATTCTCATTGCACCTAATGCGTATTCAGCAGGAAGGTTCATAGCTTCTAATGTTCCTGACTTTCCACTTGATGAGTGGCATGCTGCACCTGCTGAAACAGCTACTTCACTTAGCTTTGACATTATAGTCCCGGCACTTAGATTTCGAAAACTGACATTCAAAGTATTAGGAAGACAGTGAAATTTATTCCCATTTATGCGTAAATCAGGGAAGTGTTCTATTAACTTTTCACATAACCGATTCTTCGTCGTTAACATGCTTTTAGCATACTCATCTAAATTTAACTTCACTAATTCACATGCTTTGCCTAGTGCAACTATGTGTGACACATTTTCAGTGCCCGGGCGCATATCCTGTTCATGATTTGCACCATGCATATATTTTTCAATCTTTGTACCACGCTTTATATAAAGCGCTCCGATACCTTTAGGAGCATATAATTTATGACCGGCAATACTTAATAAATCAATTCCAAGTTTTCGAACGTCAACTTCTATCTTTCCTACTGATTGAGCTGCGTCAGAGTGCATTAAAATTCCTTGTTTATGCGCAATAGAAGATATCTCAGAAATTGGTTGTATTGTACCAACCTCGTTATTAGCATGCATAACAGAAATTAGAATAGTATCAGACCGAATCAAAGATTCAATAGTTTTAGGATCAACTAAACCAGTTTCATCCACTTTAGCAATAGAAACTTCAAATCCGATATTCCTTAAATACTCAGCTACTTCACTAACTGCCGGGTGTTCAACAGCAGAAATAATAATGTGCTTTCCTTTATCACTATTAGCACTAGCAACGCCTTTAATAGCCATATTATTCGACTCGGTACCTCCACCGGTAAAGAATATTTCATAAGGCTTACAATTAAGCATAGTAGCTGTCTGTTCACGCGCTTTTTCAACTGCCATCCTTGTTTGAATGCCGTAAGTATGACTACTCGAAGGATTTCCAAAGAACTCAGTAATGTATGGGATCATTTCTTCTGCCACTTCCTTATCAATTGGAGTAGTGGCATTATAATCCAGGTAAATTGCTTTCATTTAACTTATACGTGAAATTATTTATCTCTCTGATT
>JBLMZZ010000192.1:0-2514 GCA_050259095.1 Omnitrophica WOR_2 bacterium
ACAGCTTCACCTGAGAATGCTCCATCGCAAGCAGCATTCCTGATTCCAATAAGATGATATGTCAATGTATCAGTTGGACTGGTCCAGAAATTATAGGTCGTTGTGTCAAAATATATCACCCATGGGAATCCGGGACCTGAAGAAAGTAATGCTCTATAAACCGGAGGTCCATCACAAGTTAGAGTCATCATTACAGAATCACCTTGACAAATAGTTCCACCACCGGATAAAGTACCAACAGGTGGTTCAAATATCTCAACTATTGTTGAAGTAGGATCACTAACTACTCCATTAATGGTAATTGTAAGTATATATTCTCCTGCGTTTGCCATGGTAATATTAGGAATAACTGGGTATTGTTCATTTGAAACAAATCCAGCCGGTCCAGTCCAGTGATATGATGCATCATTTACATTGGAAGCACTTAGTTCAATGGATTCCCCTATGCAAAGAGGTGAATTGCTGGTGGCAGGAGGAGGTAAAATTGTACAATCAGTTGTCCCTGTTCCGCTGGTTTGTTGAAAAGTAATATTACAATTATGGTTCGAGAAGTTTGTAATAACCAGAATATAATATTCACCTGTTTGACCGTTGGAAATATTTGCTGTCTCAGTTGCAGCCATGGAATAACTACAATCTTCAACTTTTTGAGCAGTTAACCCACCCTGAGTAGCTGTCATTGGACAAGGAGCAATAGGATCTATAAAAGGTCCCCATAAACAAAAGTCAATATCTTCCGAAGGAGTACTATACATATGTATACCGATGGGACCAGGATTTTCAATCTTTAAATAATACCAGGCAGGATTAGGTCTTGTGGTTAGGCAGTCATAAAAAGGACCATTCTGAGCTGGAGAACCAGCCCCAGGACCTGTACCAGCAGGAAAACTATAAATAGAGCCTGTACAAAAAGGAAAAGCTTTATGGCAGGAGTCGTTTTCATTTTCTCTTATACCATCTTCAGCATAACGACTTAACCATTCGCCATAAACATTATCAAGTGAATCAATAATTTGAGCTTTCCTTGGCTTATCATAACTTTGATTAAGCTCTTCAGCATAATCAATAATAGACTTTACTTGCCTCAGTGTCTCAGAAAAATTGCTTTTAGGATAGATGTAAATAGTTCCCTTTTCATCCCCTAATACAACCTTTGCATCTTGAAGTTGATGAAGTTTACTAACTATTATTGAATTATTAAATGATGTGTACTGGTTAATATCAACCTTAATAAATTCACTACCATCTCGACTCTCAATCTCTTGAGACAATAAGTTAAATGGCGAGGATAAAATTAGGGCCAATGTAAAGAACGAAATAATTAATTTTTGAAGGGTAAATGTTTTCATTCTGACATATTATTTTTGTGTGGCAAATAATTTTATTCCAGATTTTCTTCTAATCTGAAGATTCAATGATTCAGAGATATTAATTTTTTAGCTACATCTTATCAAAAACAATCCCGGTGATAAAAAACAGCATAATCTTATACTATAGAAAT
Source organism: Omnitrophica WOR_2 bacterium (assembly GCA_050259095.1). Lineage (GTDB taxonomy): Bacteria > Bacteroidota > Bacteroidia > Bacteroidales > Lentimicrobiaceae > Lentimicrobium. The sequence continues at coordinate 1,502 of JBLMZZ010000192.1, forward strand.
ATTTCCAATTAAGGCGACCCAAAATTATAAATTAATTAAAACGAGTGACTGAAAATCAGCAAAAGACTTAAATTATGTATACTTTTTTTTATTTTCAGTTGATTAATGATTAATAATTAATTTTTTAATCACGCTTTCCTTCCTCGAAGACACCCTAAGTAAACAAGTGCAATTTGAGAAGGAACTTAGATCAATCAAATGATTTAAGATTCCAGAGTTACTTTTTTGAATTTCTTCCTGACGTAAGATTCTGCCATATAAATCAGTTAATTGAATCAAATATCTTTCCGGGCTTCCATCAATTGAGAGTGTTACTGAATTTCCGGCAGGATTAGGAAATAATTTGATCAAATCGTTAAGAGTCATTTCTTTGATGCCATAGGTACATTCTGTAAATGTAAAGGCAATTGCAAGCGAATCACTATTAACACAATTGGTTGCTGGATTAGTAACCCTTACAAAATGCTCCTGATAGTCAAAAGTAATTCCAGATGTTGCTAATGTATTAGTAAAAGAAGTTGCTCCGTTATCCCATAAATATTCTCCATTAGGAAACCCTGAATCGACTACAAGAGAGTCGAACACACAAAGTTGAATTACGTTATTTTCAAGATGATATTCGGGTTTGATAAGATGCAAAACTGGAAGTTGGTTTACAGTTATTGCAACACTTCTTGAAACCTGATTAGATCCATCATCTAGTAAGAGATTGTAGGTAGTGTTATCTCCAGGGGTAACAGCGAAATTTGATTGAGTTGAGACTGTGACTCCGTTAACAGTCCAGATATAAGAATATTTTGAAGTATCACCACCACTTGGTAATGCAGATAAATACGCAGTATCCCCAATGCAAATAACATTAGGATCAATTGAAGGAGACGCAGAAAGTGGCCCACCAACAACATTAACAGTCATTATATCAGGTTCACTGATACAACCATTACCATCAGTCACTATGAGTGAGAAATTGCAACTTCCTCGTAATTTTCTGGTAATAGGATTTTGAAGTGAGC
>JBLMZZ010000193.1:0-30962 GCA_050259095.1 Omnitrophica WOR_2 bacterium
GGGTCACAACTGATTGTTGGTAATGGATCTATATTTATTATTGCTTTTTTAGCATTGATTTGCAATTCAAGATCATAAAGGACTTGTTGAGCGATTTGGTTTAAATCAACTACCTGTAATACAGTATTAATTACTTGTAATCTGGTATATTTAGATATTGCCACCAATAATTCAGACATCCTTGAAGCAGACGATCTGATCTTATTAATCTCGGAACTAATATTAATATCATCTGAAAATCTCTCAAGAAGTTTATTAGAGAAAGTTTCAATCTTTCTTAATGGTTCCTGTAAATCATGGCTGGCAATAAAGGTAAAATGCCGAAGCTGTTCATTTGTTTTTTTTAACTCTTCTATGTATTTATTAATTTCTTTGTTAGCCTGTACTTTTTCAGTAATATCGTGAGTGATTATTATAGCATTAGAAATTTCATTTGAGTTGTTTTTTAAAGGAATGATATGATGATCAAAAAACTTACCTGATTTATGGTCAAAATATTCTTGTTGAATAACGTATTCGCCATTCAAACCTTTAAGAACTTTACTTACATCTACATTACGGCCTATAACATCCCTTAAATTTTTACCGATTACAGATTCATTTATTTTTGTGAATCTATAAAATGAACTGTTTGCATATGTGAGATTAAGATCATGGTCAACAGTGATAATAGAATCGGGTAAGGAGTTATAAACTGTAAAGGCAAAATTCTTCTGACTGTCAAGTTCTTTATTACTTTCATAAAGCATTTCAATGTGCTTGCTTAATTCTTCCTGAGCCTTTTTTAAATGGGTTATATTTCTACTGTTTAATGTAGCACCGTCGTTCAATCTACTAAGATGTATTTCAAACCAATTTGCATTGCTTATTAGATTGGGATTGTAAAACTCAAAAAATTCGGGAATACCTTTTTCAGTCACTTCCACAAGCTTCTGATATAGTTCAGTTTCCTTTATTGATGGATATATTTCAGTAATTGTTTTGCCCAACTGGTTATCATTCTCTTCTGAATTAATCATCAGTTCACCTCTACTAATAAAAACGACTTTGAAATCAATAATGTTACCAATTTCATTTCGTACGGCTTGATAAGTGATAATTTCACTTGGGCTTGATTCAATAATTGAATTAAGAAATGCTTGCGATTGAGCAAGTGATTTATTGGCAATTTCCAGACTTGAATTTGAATCTTCCAGGTTCTTTTGAAGTTTCTTACTTACAGACAGTTGGTTCACTAAGGAAAGGAAACCTACTAACAGGAAAATGACAAAAAACGTAATGAGAAACAGCATTATTATTGGGGCTGCTTCCAGATTATTCTTTAATCTTTGATTGATATGGATAATTTCAGCATCTTGTTCACGGAGTATTTTTTCAACAATTAGTCGACAACGTTCTGATTGAGCAGCTGAGTTATTGATTATCTCCAGTTGTTTTGACTTATTGGGCTGATGAAATAATGTGTTTAATATCATTATCCTCGAATTATACTCGCTTGATAACTTATTAAAATAGTAAGTAGAAATGGGATCGTCTTTTAAAATCTCTTTCAATTGAAAAAGAATTTCAGGTAATTTTTTTAATGCCCTCTTGCGAATATCCGTGAAAAGTGAACTGCCAATTAAAACTTGTCCTCTGGTTGATGTTTCAATATCACTATAAGTATAATAGGAGGCCAGAAGGAGGCTTCTTTTTGTAGAATGATTATGAAGTTCTGTTGTGGTAGTTGATATCGCCTTAATACGCAGAAATGATTCCACCGAGAGTAGCATCAAGAAAACAGAGATGGAAATGAAGATAATGACTACTATCTTGATTTTTAATCTGATCATTTTCATCTCTGTTCCCAAAAACGATTATCTATAATCCGAGCGATATAGGTATTTCCATTGGATGGATGCTGAGTACAGGAATAGGAGAATGGTGAACCATTTGTTGAGCATAAGGACCTAATAATATATTAGTTGCCGTCTTCTCTTGTTCTGTCATAATAGAAATCAGGTTTGCATCAATCTTGTGAGCATATTCCATCGTAGAAGTGCTGATATTATCAGCTTCCATTTCAATAATAGTATGTTTAACGTTATTCTTTTTAAAATAGGCTGCGGCTTGTTTTGCAAAACTTAGCACATAACCTCTTACTTGTTCAACTGAAGTAGTATACATAGCCAGAATATGAACTTCGGCATCAAACATTAATGCAAGATCAGCAGTATAAGGTACTTTCTGCCTGGTTTCGGGAGTACTGTCAAGAGGCATAACTATTCTCTCAAGATGTCTTTCAATGGGAATTCCTGCCCTGATTGTGATAACCGGACAAGGGGCTGCAGTAACTATTTTGTTTGCGTTGCTTCCAATCCATAATTCCTCAAATCCTGAAGAACCATGTGTTCCGGCGACAATTAACCATACATCAGATTCTTTAGCCTGATTTACGACTTCCTTATATACCTTTCCTTCTCTGATAATGTAATCAATTTTGGTATCAGGTAACTGCGGGCTATACTTTGCAATTAGCCTGCTAAATTGGTGTTCAACTTCCTCAAGCAGATCATCTGAAAGATCTGATGAAAGAATTGTTTTGGTAGTGTTTGGGTTATTAACCCAAAGCATGAGCAGATTTGATTTTGAAACTCGTGCAATAGTAATTGCATGTTCAAGTGCGTTGATTGAACAATCAGAGAAATCGATTGCTGAGAGAATTGTTTTCATTGCTTAGAGTATTAATTTGATGCTAATATAAGAAACTAAAAACAAAGAAACAATAAAAAGTTTTGAGTAGAAGTAAAAGAAAGTAGGAGTAATTTCTACAAAAGGTTAGGTACGAGTTAATCTATTCGAGGAGGATTAATGTAATCATTTGTGGCAAAGGCATTAGGATATTCATTCTGTACTTTTCTTAAAAATCCTTCTGCTTCAAGGCGCGATCTGAAATCGCCTACTCTAACCCGATAATATGGTTCTTTGAATGACAAATAAGCGTCGGTTTCAGGGTAACGTTCATTGAATTGCCTTAAAACATCTGATGCTTTGCGCTTTGAATTTGCACCTGAGTCAAAAAATATTTGAATTCTCCAACCGGAAAGTGTAAACTCATGCCTGTTTAAAAATATATGTTTTTCAACCAACAAATCTACTTTACTATCCTGAACTAGTTCTGCACGTTCATTTTGAGCATATGCAGAAGAGACAAGCAATACAAGCAGAATAACAGTTAAAGAGCGAGTCATATTAATTATCTGGTAGAGATTTCATAGATTTCCTTGGGTTGAATACTTAACACCGGCACATGTGAATAGTTCACCATTTGCTGTGCAAATGGGCCCAAAAGAATATTGTTTGCATCAGTTTCCTGTTCTGTCATTATAGCAATGAGATCAGCATCAACAAGCTGAGCATATTCGAGAGTTGAACTGGTTATGTTTTCCGAATATCTGCTGTTCATTGTGTATTTTAGTCCAGCTTCATCAATAATTTTTTGTGCCAGTTGTGCACTGTTTTCCACACGTCGCTGCATGGATTTAATAGTCGTTGAATAGATGCCTACAAGGTGAATTTCGGCATTGAATGCACTGGCAAGCTGAATGGCAAAAGGTAATTTCTGACGGGTATCGGCAGAACTGTCTATTGGCAGTACAATACTTGTAATCCCTTCAGGTTTAATCATAAAATCATACCTTACCGTGATGACAGGACAGGGTGCATAGGATACTATCCGATAAGCATTACTGCCAATCCAAAACTCTTCAAAACCTGTTACTCCGTGTGTACCTGCTATTATTAGTCCGGCATTTATAGATTTAGCCTGAGCCGCAATTTCCTGGTACACTTTACCCTTACGCATTTTGTAAGAAAGAGTGCCATTTGCTAACAGTCCTTTTTTTGTATTTAGAATTTCTTCGAAATTCTTTACTGCCTCATCTTTAAACTGATTTGAATCAATATTTAATGAATCATGAGTCGTTTGATTGTTGACCCATACCATCATGATATTACATTTCAGATGATTACTTAATGAGATAGCATAATCAAGAGCATGTAATGAACCTTTTGAAAAATCGATTGCAACAATTATATCTTTCATGGTATCATTTGCTAAAGGTTTATTTTGCTAAGTTACTAATAATTTTTCAATTGAAATGCAGGCTATTAAGCTAATAAATAAGGAATTTAAGTAATTATTTTACAACTTTAAAAGGCTCAATAACTAACGTCATACTATTTACTTCCAGCATCTCTTTCACTAATACTTAAACAATTTTAAGCTTAATAAAGCATCTTGTTAAAGGGATATCGTATTATATGAACAGCATATACCTGATCATACAGTTCTTTACGAAGTTCTTCAATGTTGAATTTATTTTTTGCTGAAATAAATACAGCCGGTGCATTTACTTTGGCTAACCACATTTTCTTTAAATCATCAAGTGAAATATTTTCGGCAAGTGGTTTACTAAGGTCATCTTCTTCTTGTTCAACATGATGATAAGCATCAATTTTATTAAAAACCATCATAATTGGTTTGTCAGAAGCTTTAATTTCTGATAATGTTTGATTCACAACGGCTATTTGTTCTTCAAAATCAGAATGTGATATGTCAACTACATGAAGCAACAAGTCAGCTTCTCTCACTTCATCAAGTGTTGACTTGAATGATTCAACCAGTCCGTGAGGGAGTTTTCGAATAAATCCAACAGTATCTGTCAATAAGAAAGGAAGATTCTCTATAACGACTTTTCTCACTGTGGTGTCAAGTGTTGCGAACAATTTATTTTCAGCAAAGACATCCGATTTACTGATGAGGTTCATGAGAGTGGATTTGCCAACGTTAGTATAACCAATAAGTGCCACTCTAACCATCTTTTCACGTCCACTGCGTTGGGTAATCTTTTGCTTATCAATGATCTCAAGCTGTTTTTTTAATAATGAAATACGGTCACGGATAATTCTTCGGTCAGTTTCTATTTCCTTTTCACCAGGTCCTCGCATTCCAATACCACCACGTTGCTTTTCAAGATGTGTCCACATTCTGGATAGGCGTGGTAAAAGGTATTCATATTGTGCCAATTCAACTTGCGTACGAGCTGTTGCAGTCCTTGCACGTTTAGCGAAAATATCAAGTATTAAATTTGTTCTGTCGAGGACTTTACATTCTAATTCACGTTCGAGATTTCTAAGTTGAGATGACCCTAATTCATCATCAAAGATTACAGTGTTAATCTTTTCTGCTGTAATATATTCCTTTACCTCCTGTAATTTACCGGAACCAATAAAGGTACGCGGATCAGGTCTGTCGAGCTTTTGAATGAACTGTTTCCCGGGAATTCCACCTGCAGTTTCAATAAGGAAGGCAAGTTCATTCATGGTCTCTTTAACTCGTGCTTCATTTTGAGTGCCGGTAATTAAGCCAATCATTACAGTGGTTTCAGGCTGAACTTTTGTTTCTATCATAGATTTGGTTTAGAGGGAAATAGTTGAAATCTTAGTAACGATAAATCATTTGGAACTGTCAATATAAAAATGTAACAATTTCGCGTGTAGTAAGGATTAGAAGCATCATTTATCTTCTTTATTTTCTTTCATGACATTGGTTTGTATTTGAATCGATTCTTCATGCACCAATCTCAGCAGGTTGGCTAAAAAGCGGTTATTTAGGCCCGCCTGTGTTCCCTTTAGCATTCTGTCGGCAAACAATTCTTTCCATCGACGCAGTTGCAGGATGGTAATATTATGAGCATATTTATAAAGACCCATTTCTTTTGAAATTTCCATACGCCTGGAAAGAAGGTCAATCATTTGATCATCAATAAGGTCTATGTCTCTTCGTAAGACCTCCAGATTTCGTTCAATCTCAAAATTACTATGAGATTCTCTTAGTATTAACTTACCCAGAATAGCCTGGAGAGCATCAGGAGTAAGCTGTTGTTTTGAGTCAGTAAAAGCATGAGCAGGATCGATATGTGATTCAATCATAAGCCCCTGCATTTCTAAATCAAGTGCCTGTTGTGATACAGATTGTATCATCGAAACATTTCCAGTGATATGGCTTGGATCACAGAAAACAGGTAATCCGGGTAATTGGCGCATTAATTCAATCGGAATTTCCCAGATTGGCGGGTAACGATATCCTGATTTTTCCAGTTGTGAAAATCCACGGTGAACAGCAACTATTTTATTATGACCTGTTTTAAAGATCCTTTCAATAGCACCAACCCATAATTTTAAATCAGGATTTACGGGATTTTTTATTAATACAGGTATGTCAATACCCGCCATTGCTTCTGCTAATTCCTGAACCGAGAATGGATTAACAACAGTACGGGCACCAATCCAGAGAATATCAATTCCTGCTTCAACTGCTTGTTCAACATGTTCAGGTTTTGCTACCTCAACAGTAGTTAGCAAATTAGTTTCAAGTTTAACCTTCTTAAGCCATTTTAATCCTTCTTTGCCAACTCCTTCAAATCCTCCGGGACGTGTTCTGGGTTTCCAGATTCCTGATCTAAACACTTTAACCTGGGGAATTTTAGAAATAGCCCTTGCTGTTTGCAGCACCTGATCTTCACTTTCAGCACTACAAGGCCCCGCAATAACGAAAGGTTTATCGCTAAATGGAATCCAGTTATTCAAAGGAATAAAATCCATGGTTATATTTTCTGCAAAATTAGTAAAAGATGGCAAGGACTTGTGTCATTGTAGTCATTAACACATTTTTCTTAACTTTGCCATTCTTTGCTTCTTAAAAGGTAAAGGCTAAAATGTATTTATTTATATTACTGATAATAAGGATTATTGATGGAATCTCTTAAGAGAATTAAAATAGCAGATTTATTTCGTGACTGGAAGTCGATAGGTGCTGGTGCAATGGTAAACCTTAAAGGTTGGGTTCGCACTAAAAGAGGTAACAAGAATATTGCTTTTATAGCACTAAATGATGGATCTATTATACATAGTGTGCAGATTGTAGTAGACCTTTCATTAATTGATGAGCAGGTAATGAAACTTATCACTACCGGATCATGTATCTCGGTAAACGGATTGTTGGTTGAATCTCCCGGACAAGGTCAGGCTGTTGAAATACAGGCACGCGAAATTGAAGTGTATGGGACTGCAGATGCTGATACTTATCCACTTCAGAAGAAAGGTCATACGCTTGAATTCCTGAGAGAAATTGCGCATCTAAGGCCTCGTACCAATACTTTTGGTGCAGTATTACGAATCAGGCATGCAATGTCCTTTGCAGTACATAAATTCTTTAATGACAGGGGATTTTATTATTTGCATACCCCAATAATAACAGGCTCAGATGCTGAAGGTGCAGGTGCCATGTTCAGGGTTACTACTCTCGATGCTAAAAACCCGCCTCTTACTGTAGAAGGGGAGGTGGATTTTTCAAATGATTTTTTTGGGAAAGCAACAAATCTCACAGTATCGGGTCAGTTGGAAGGTGAACTTGGCGCATTAGCTTTATCCAATGTATATACGTTTGGTCCCACCTTTAGAGCAGAGAATTCCAATACACCGCGACATCTTGCAGAATTCTGGATGATTGAACCGGAAATGGCTTTCTATGATATCACAGATAACATGGATCTTGCTGAGGAATTTCTGAAATACTTGGTCAACTATGCATTAACCAACTGTATAGATGATTTGGAATTTCTCAATAAAATGTATGACAATGAATTAATTGAGCGATTAAAGTTTGTTACTGAAAACTCTTTTCAACGGCTAAATTATACGGAGGCAATTGAAATTCTTAAAGCTTCAGGACAGAAATTTGAATTCCCGGTAGAGTGGGGGATAGATCTTCAGAGTGAACATGAAAGGTATCTGGTAGAAAAGCACTTTATGAAACCGGTAATTCTTACGAATTATCCAACTGCTATTAAAGCATTCTACATGAAGCAGAATGAAGATGGCCAAACAGTGAGAGCAATGGATGTTTTGTTCCCGAGAATAGGTGAAATTATTGGTGGTTCACAAAGGGAAGAGAATTTCGATAAGCTGTCTAATCGCATAAAAGAACTGGGGATACCTGAGAAAGATATGTGGTGGTACCTTGATACCCGTCGTTTTGGAACAGCTCCACACAGTGGTTTCGGATTAGGATTTGAACGATTAATTCTGTTTGTTACTGGAATGGCAAACATTCGAGATGTTATTCCATTTCCAAGAACTCCTCAAAATGCTGAGTTTTAATAGAATATTTTAATTATTTTAAACGTTATAGCTTTAAGTTGATAGGTTTGATGCAGTTAAATATCACATCAAACTCCACTTAATTAAAGAGATTTTAAGAAAAGGAAGATTGCATGTTAAGTCAAAAGTTACAGCAAAAACTATTACAACGTCTGTCGCCACAGCAAATATTGCTGATGAAGCTGTTGCAAATTCCTTCTATTGCCTTGGAACAAAGAATCAAGCAGGAAATAGAAGAAAATCCTGCTCTTGAAGATGTGAATGATCCGGAATTGTCTAATGATCAGGAAGAGAATCAATCCGATGTAGAAACAGATCCTGTTGATGAACTCGAAAAGGAACGAGATGATTTTGATATTACCGACTATTTGGATGATGATGATATTCCAGCTTATAAATTGAACTCGGGCAACACAAGTGCGGATGATGAACATAAAGAAGTCCCTTATGCCTCAGGTGCCAGTTTTCATGAGATGCTTATTTCACAATTAGGATTGAGAGTATTAAATGAAAAGCAGATAAAGATTGCAACCTATATTATTGGGAATATTGATGATTCAGGCTATTTAAACCGGGAATTATCAGCCATGGTTGATGACCTTGCTTTTACACAGAATATTATCACCGATGTAAAAGAAGTGCTCAGTATCCTTAAAGTTGTTCAGGAATTTGATCCACCAGGTGTTGGAGCAAGAGATTTGCGTGAATGTCTTCTTCTTCAGCTTAAACGGAAAGACCAATCAGATGCTGTGGAACTTGCAGAAGAACTTGTGACTAACTTCTTTGAGGAACTTACCAAAAAGCACTACGATAAGATTACTAAGAAAACTAAAGTGACCGATGATGAATTGCGCGATGCAATAAATGAAATACTTAAACTAAATCCTAAACCTGGTAATTCATTAGATGAAGGACTTAGGAACAACCAGTATATAGTGCCCGATTTTTATATTTACAATCGTGATGAAGAATTAGAGTTACAGTTGAATTCACGCAATATGCCTGAGTTAAGACTCAGTCGGAATTACGTTGACATGCTTGAAACATATGCTGAAAATAAGAGCAAGTCGAATACTCAACGTGATGCCGTTATGTTTATTAAACAGAAGATTGATTCGGCAAAGTGGTTCATTGATGCAATAAAACAAAGGCAGCACACCTTGTTTGTCACCATGAGTGCAATAATGGACTATCAGCGTGAATATTTTCTGACTGGAGATGACACAAAGTTAAAGCCAATGATTCTTAAGGATATAGCTGAATTGGTTGGTCTTGATATTTCTACTATTTCCAGAGTAGCTAACTCAAAATATGCACAAACGCCATTTGGTACCTACCTCTTAAAAAGTTTCTTCTCTGAATCAATGCAAACAGATACAGGTGAAGAAGTGTCGACAAGGGAAATCAAAAAGATTTTATCTGATTGTATTGCAGCAGAGGAAAAAGGGAAGCCATTAACAGATGAGCAGCTAACTGAAATTTTGAAGGAAAAAGGGTATAATATTGCCCGACGCACGGTAGCCAAATACCGCGAACAATTAAGTATTCCTGTCGCAAGATTACGTAAGGAACTTTAGTCTTCACTAGCTTTTAATCATTTTTTTTTGTATATTGCAGTATCAAATTTTGATGCTGTTCAAAATATACGGAAAGGATAAAGCCATGGAAACTATTACCGAAAAAATAGTAACAATAGCCCGATTCCCTAATAATCGCGCGCTTTTACTGCAGTCAAGATTACAAGGTGAAGGTATAGATTGCTTCCTTTCACATCAAAATCTTCTCCAGGCTGCTGTTTCAATGGGTGTTGAGATAAAAGTTAGAGAAGTTGATGTTGAAAGAGCCTTACGTTTAATAGAGACGTACAAGAAAGATTATGGATCTGAAAAAGAAAAAGCTCTAAGGTCCTTAAAAAATGTCAGGAGAATTCTTGTACCAGTTGATTTCTCAAAAGCCTCAGAGAATGCTCTAAAGTTAGCTCTCGAAATGGCTGATATGCTTAAAGCCGAAATAAAGTTGTTTCATGTTTACTATAATCCGGTCATTGATGTTGCCCCATTTGATACTAGTCATTCATATCAGATTAACCTGTCAAATTATCTGCATGAAATTGAGCAAAATGCACGCAAACAAATGAATTCGGTAGTTAGTGAATTGAGGAATAAAGCTAAAACTACAAAGAACAAGGTCAAGATATCGTTTTCACTCTCAAATGGAATGCCAACTGATGAAATATTAAGAATGAGCCATTACTATCATCCAGGTTTAATTGTAATGGGTTCCAGGGGAATGGGCAATCAGTCAGAAGGTTTGATAGGAAATGTTACTGCAAAAGTGGTTGCTAAATCAGAAGTGCCTGTAATAGCTATACCCGAAAATTTTAAATATGTTTCAATAAAGAAAGTAAAGAACATCTTATTTGCAACCGACTTTGACAATTATGATCAAATAGCAATTAGCAGGCTCATCAATTTAATGCATCCTTTTAATGCAACCTTGCATTGTGTACATATTAGTATTGGAGTAAAGAAATCATGGGATAAAATTAAAATGGATTCACTTAAAGAGTTCATTGAAAAGGAATATGGTGATGTTCCTGTAAAGTTTAAGATCATAGTTAGCGATAATATTATCAATGGATTGGAGTGCTACATGCGCGACAACAAGATTGATGTTATCTCATTAACAAATCATTCAAGGGGTTTGCTAAACAGCTTCTTTACTCCGAGCGTTACAAAGATGATAATGAAGCGCATTAACAGGCCGTTATTTGCAGTCAAAGCAACTCTGGAAAGCGAATTAGAGGACTGAATAGAATGCATCCTCAAGGTGCGTTATATCGGTTTTTGTTGAAGTGATTACAATTGATATAATATCAAATCTGGCTTCTTGCTCTATTCTATACCTTTCAATATAGGCTTGCGTTGCTTTTATGAGTAGTCGTTGTTTGTTTTTTGTTACAAAGTCTGATGGTTCACCGAAATACGTAGTGCTTCGTGTTTTTACCTCAACAACAATAAGATACTTTGAATTAATGGCAATTATGTCAATTTCTTCTTTGCCAAACCGCCAGTTGGTTTCAAGAATTTTATATCCTTTATCAACTAAATAATCAAGAGCTAATTCCTCTCCTTTATTTCCTAAATCATTATGTTCAGCCATATTGAGCTGTTATTTATGCTATTATAAAAAGAAAACTATCCCTTATTCATTAAACATCAGGTTATAATAATTTAAAATTTACCTAAAATTAAAGAGTAAAGAAGGTAAAGCAATATAAACCCTGCTAAAACATAAGCAATTGGTTTTATAAAGCTCATTATCCTTCTGATGCCCTTTAGTGGTGAAGGTTCATGAAACACAATCTGCGAATCTTCATTTACTTCAAGAGTAATTTCTCTACCAAAGATCAATGGCTGATTAAGAGGTATGTGTCCGGCAGGAAATCCAAAGATTACAGGGTACTTATATTCTTTAACTGCATTTTGAATTATCTCTTCAACTGATGATCCAAATGGAGTTTCATTGTCATGCATATCTTTAAAACTTCCAACAATTAGTCCGGCAAGGGAATCTAATTTCCCACTTCTTTTTAAAGAAATCATCATACGGTCAATATGATAAAGGTACTCATCAACATCCTCAATAAACAATATCTTCCCATCAAGGTCAACATCCGAACTACTACCAATTAAACTATAAAGTATTGAAAGATTTCCTCCTGTCAATACCCCTTTTGCATTTCCTTTTCTGTTATAAATTGATCCTTTGATTTTATAATGAGGCGTTTCTCCAAAAAGACATTTTCTCAGGTTCTCAAAAGCTATATTGTTATCAAGAGATTCAGTCAGTAGGTTAACAGGCATAGTTGCATGAAGAGTTTCAATCTCACAATGCTTTTGAATATGAGAATGAAGAACCGTAATGTCACTATAACCTATTATCCATTTAGGTGAACTCTTGAAGAGAGTAAAGTCGATATTATCAATAATACGCATTGTCCCATAACCACCACGGGCACATACTATAGCTTTTATCTCCGGATTGTCAAGTAATTGTTGCAAGTATTTACAACGTTCATAATCAGTCCCGGCAAACTGATTATCAATTGAGAATAACTCAGGTGAAATATGGACGTTTAATCCCCATGCTTCGAACATAGAAATTGCAGGCTTTAATTCTTCGAGACTTATTTTACGTGCCGGTGATGCTATTGCAATGGTGTCGCCCTGTTTTAAGAAGGGAGGAGTGATCATCTGATCTATAATTTCAGCCAAAGGTAAAAAGAAAAAGGGAAGAAACCACTCTTCCCTTTTCATGCAACCTAACAACCAATCATGAATAAAATCTTGTCCTAAACATCCATTGTGGCCTGTATATAGGTGTATTAAGTTCTTTTACTTTCTGATAAATATTTTCATAATATTTTACCAACTCATTTAATGAACCATTCTGATATAGTCCATAAAGGTCTGTTACACTTATTGAATCAGCAAGTTCTGGATATTTTTCTGTGATTAGCCTTGCAAGACGTTCAATTTTGTTCATATAGTCTTCTTTTGTTTTCAAAAAAAGACCTTTATTAACATCGCTTACATCGATAATCTTATCCATCATATCACATGCCCTCCTCCATTAAATTTAACAGGAATACAAAATTGCCTCTAAAGGGCCATAATATTGTTACATTTTATTTACTAATTGTTACATAATTATACACAAATCAGCACTTTTTGGCTATATTTGTATACGGTAAAATAACCGATAATTGCCTTATAAATTAATTAAACAATTAGAGATAATATATAGCTTTTCGTAATACTTTATGAAATATTAAAAATATTCAAATGAACATGGAAAATACAAATCAATCAGAACTAACAGAAATTCAGGTAAGTTCAATTAAAGGCACAAAGACCGAGCAAAATCTGCTTAAATCTTTTGCTGGTGAGTCTCAAGCAGCAAGACGATACAGGATTTATGCAAAACAAGCCAGGGAAGACGGTTATGAACAGATAGCAGCATTCTTTGAGGAAACAGCTAATCAGGAAGACATGCATTCAAAGACATTCTTTAAATTCTTACAAGGTGGAGTAGTTGAGATAACTGCATCATATCCTGCAGGAATTATAAGCTCTACTGATGAAAATCTTAAAGCTGCTGCTGAAGGAGAAAATGAAGAAAGCAGATTGCTTTATCCTGAATTTGCTGCTACTGCTGAGGCAGAAGGTTTCAAGAAAATTGCAAGTATCTTTAAACTTATTGCAACTATTGAAGCTGAACATGAAAAGAGATATAAGAAACTCCTTAAAAATCTTCAGGAAGGTAAAGTTTTTGAAAAAGATGAAGAAGTTATCTGGGTTTGCCGCAAATGCGGTTATCATTATAAAGGCAAACGTGCACTAAAAAATTGTCCTGTTTGTAATCATCCACAAGCTTATTTTGAAATGGAAGGCAACAATTATTAGAAGACTTCCTCCATTCTGGGATCTTCCATAATTGATTTTTTAAGCCGCTCCTTACAATTATACTTCTTCGTTTTAGCGTAATTCTCAGAGCTATACCCCATAGTATCAGCTATATCTTTTGAACTAAACTTCTGCAGTGAGAGGAGTAATATTCTCTGACAGTCTTTCTCCATTGCACTAAAATGTTCACGATAAATCTTATAGCGTAATTGCTCCGATTCAGCTGATTCAATACCGGAACTTTCAGGTATATTGATAAACTTCTCAAGGATATCAATATTATCCATTCCTTTTCTTTTAACCTTAAGACGCTGCATCCACAGGTTTCGGCTAATGGAATAGAGATAAGTTAAAAATGAGCAAGTAAGGCAAAATTCATCTTTTTGTACATTTTTTAAGATAACCAATAAAGATTCCTGAAAAATATCTTCAGCATCTTCTTCATTACCGGTGTTCTTTTTAATAAGAAATTTGATCGTTGGAAAGAATTCCCGATAAACATGCTTAATGATAAAATCACTATTGAGCTTTAAGCCTTCAATTATAGCGCTATCTGAATAGTGTATCATCAGCTATTTATGGATCATTACTAAAGAGAATTCGCAACTTTTGATTTCATCTTATCACTTCAGATCGTTGATGAAATTCAGAATATAAAAATATAAAATAAAGTGATTTGATCCAAAAAATTAAATTGCATAATTATTTAAAGAAAGTTTTTGAATAGGATATATACATGTTGGAATATTCCGCAATTAAAGGCAAAGAATCATTGATCTTAAATGTTTCTTTTTAAGGGTGTCATGGTTATGCTATAGGTTTAGATATTTTTGGTCATTCGACTGCAATAAATTGTTAAAATTGCAGTTTATTTCATGCGTTTCAATTAATGCAATATTGCCTCTTTGAGGTCACCACAAATTCATGCTGATGATGATGTTTCGGAAAATTACTCTGCTGATAATTATAATTTTTAGTTTAAGTATCAAAACCTTACTGTCGCAAGAGGTTGGAATAGGGCACTGGCGTGATCACTTACCTTATAATGAGGTAATTTCCGTAACCGTAGCAGATAACCGTATTTATGCTGCCACACCATATGCTCTTTTTTATCTCGATTTGAACGACAATAGCTTAAACCGTTTTTCTAAAATCAATGGATTGAGTGATGCCGGTATCAGCTGCATTGAATACAATAATCAATTTAAAACGCTTGTAGTTGCATACACAAATGCAAATATTGATCTCATAAAGGGTGATAAAGTAATCAATTTATCAGATATTAAACGGAAACCTATCCTTGGCGCAAAATCAATTAACAGCATTCAATTTATAAATAATAAGGCTTATTTGTCTTGTGGATTTGGGGTTGTTGTTTTGGATATAGATAAGGAAAAATTCCCTGAACCTATCTACTATATCGGTCCCCAGGGATCTTCAATCAATGTTCATGATGTTACTTTTAATGAATCCGACTCATTGATTTATGCTGCAACAGAAACAGGTGTTTATTCGGCAAATTATTATACTGCAAATCTGGCAAACTTTGCTGAATGGAGAAGAGAATTAGGCGAAGTTTTACCTGCAGGGCCATTTAATCATATTGTTGCTTTTAGTAACCGCATATATGTTAACCAGTTTGGTCCTTCGTACTCTACTGATCACATGTTTGTAAAAGTTGATGGAGTATGGCAAAAATTCGATGAACAAAATACTTCAAACCGATATAGTGTAGAAGTGCATCACGACAGATTACTTGTGTGTATGAATCTGGCCCTTGATGTTTATAAGCCGGATGGTACATTTGACTATCGGATTTATACGTATAATCCGGGTACTGCGAGTCCGCGTGATGCAGTTATGGTTGATGGAAATATTGTTTGGATAGCCGACCAATTGGAAGGTTTGGTTAAGGTTACAAATATTTGGTCATCAGAAAGATTTTTGATTAACGGACCTGATTTCCCAGATGCTTTTGCATTATCATCAGCTGGTGATAATGTTTGGGCAGTTCCCGGTGGCAGGACTTCTTCCTTTGAGCCGTTATATCGTCGCGCACGCTTCGCTGGGTTTGTTGATGGAAAATGGAAAACAGTAGACAGTAAACAAGATGCCTTTCTTGCTGATTATAGAGATGCTTATTCTGTGGCAGTTAATCCTTCAAATCCGTCTCAGGTTTTTATTGGTCTAATGGGATATGGTTTGCTAGAATATAATAATGGCGTATTTAGTAATCATTATACTCCAGAAAACAGCTCTTTGCAAGAACATGCTTTATCGCCCGGCAGAATTGATGTTACCGGATTAGCTTTCGATGCTGATAATAATCTATGGGTGGTTAACTCTTATGCACCTGCGATGCTTTCACGTAAAACACCTTCGGGGGAGTGGAAATCATATTCTCTTGGATCTGTTGGATCAGGTGTTGAGGCTGATAGAATTGTAATTGATCAGGAAAACCAGAAATGGCTCTTAGGTAGAAATCTAAACCTTTATGTTTTTAGTGATAACAATACCCCCGATAACTCTTCAGATGATCAAACCAAACGATTATCTGCAAACAGTGGTAACGGTGCATTACCCGGCTCCTTTGTAAAAAGCATTGCAGTTGACAGAGAAGGTCTTGTTTGGCTGGGTACAGACGAAGGAGTTGCAGTATTTTATTCTCCACAGAATGTTTTTAATGGGCAAAATTTTGATGCTCAAAAAGTACTTATTGAACAGGATGGTTATGGCCAGTATTTGCTTGAAACAGAATCAGTGACCGCTATAGCTATTGATGGATCAAACCGTAAGTGGTTTGGTACTGACAGAGCCGGTTTATTCCTTATGTCGGCTGATGGAACAGAACAAATTCTCCATTTCACAGTAGATAATAGTCCGCTTCTTTCAAATACTATAACTGATCTTACTATAACGGAATCGGGTGAAGTGTTCATTTCTACACCTAAGGGAATTATTTCGTACAGAGCTGAAGCCGTACCACCAAAAGAAACATTAAGTGAAGTTCTTGTCTTCCCTAATCCTGTTTATAATAATTATACGGGAAACATTGCAATTAAAGGACTTGTTGAAAATACTACCGTTAAAATAACTGACATTTCAGGAAACTTAGTCTATTCAAGTAAAGCTGAAGGTGGTCAGGCATTATGGAATGGATACAATTTTGATGGTATAAAAGCAAAAACAGGAGTTTACCTGGTCTTTATCAGTAATGAAGATGGATCAAAGACAGAGGTTGCCAAGATAATGATTATAAATTGAAATGCTTGAGTCAACAAGAGGCATTGTATTTCATGTTACAAGATATTCTGAGAGTTCAGGAATAATAAAGATATTTACTGAAGAATCAGGTCTTCAAACTTTTATAATTAAATCCTTATTCAGTCGTTCAGCTAAACTTAAACCTGCTCTCTTTGGTCATCTGAATATTCTTGATCTTGTTATTGATAATAAACCTGGAAGACCGCTTCAATATATTCGGGATGCTTCTTTAAATAGGGCATTCCATGAAATTACTGATAGCATGCCCCGCAGCAGTATATTGGTCTTCATGAATGAAGTTCTGTATAAGGCAATAAGAGAAGAAGAAGCAAATTTTTCATTATTTCAATTTATAGAATATAGCCTCGAAGCACTAAATGATATTCAAATACCAGTACAATCTTTTCACTTACTTTTCTTGATCAAGCTCTCTGAATATCTTGGTTTTGGTCCTGCCGGTTCATTAACATCATCGGGTGATCACTTTGATTTACTATCGGGCTTGCCTGATGCAAATAGTCCGGCACATGATTTTGTAATAAACGGTCAATCTCTTGATCTATTGAGGTCGCTATCGTTGATAGATTATTCAGATTTAGGGAAGATTGTTGCTCCCCGACAACTACGATTAGATCTGCTTGATAAGCTCATTGATTTTTATAGAATACATCTGCCTGAGATGAGCGAACTTAAATCAGTTAAAATCTTTCATGAGATAATGTCCTGAAGGTTTCAGTTAGTACAGATTGATAAATACTAAAAGTAACATATGCCTTTTGGCCATTAAAATGCATAAGCAATTGATTTGGTACTGTTGATTTATCGACCGGAATCACTTGATTATATGTCGCTAATTGAATTTCGGCTGTCGTTTACTGGTAAAATACTTATCTTTGCCGAAATTCTATAATCAATGAATCAAGATATAAGCGAACAAGAAGCTATACGACGTAACTCATTAAAAGAACTTGAAGCATTGGGAATTAATCCCTTTCCGGCAGCTGCTTATCCCGTTAATGTAACAACCAAAGAAATACTTGAGAATTTTCCCAAGGACAATACTCTTTATTCAGATATCAGCATAGCAGGTCGTATTATGACCCGCAGGATCATGGGAGCTGCCTCTTTTGTTGACCTACAGGACTCATACGGTCGTATCCAGTTATACATTAAACGTGATGACATCTGTGAAGGTGAAGATAAAACTTTATACAACGTTGTCTTTAAGCGTTTACTTGATATAGGTGATATTATTGGCATAACTGGTTATGTGTTTATCACTCAAATGGGTGAAATTTCAATCCATGTCAAATCAATCAAGATACTCAGCAAATCACTCAGAGTACTGCCTATAGTTAAAGAAAAAGACAATCAGGTATTTGATGCATTCAGTGATCCTGAAGCCCGGTACCGGATGCGTTATGTTGATCTCATTGTAAATCCTGAAGTTCGCGATATCTTCATAAAAAGAAACAAGATTATCTCAATAATGCGCGAATTCTTTAATGAGAGTAACTACCTTGAGGTTGAAACTCCTATTCTTCAACCTATTCCGGGAGGTGCAGCAGCAAGGCCTTTCATCACGCATCATAATACACTCGATATGACTCTTTACCTTCGTATCGCTAACGAGCTTTATCTTAAGAAGCTTATAGTTGGCGGTTTTGATGGAGTATATGAGTTTGCTAAAGATTTTAGAAATGAAGGAATGGATCGTACTCATAATCCGGAGTTCACTGTTCTTGAAATTTATGTTGCTTACAAGGACTATTTTTGGATGATGGAGTATGTTGAACAAATGCTGGAAAAGGTAGCACTTGGACTGCATAATTCAACGAATGTTACGGTTGGAGATAAAGTTATTGACTTTAAGAGACCATTCAGGCGTCTTACAATGACTGATGCCATAAAGGAATATGCCGGTGTAGATATTACAGGTAAAAGTGAAGAAGAACTTGCTGCAATTTGTAAGCAAATGCATATTGAAGTAAATGCTTCTATGGGTACTGGTAAATTGATTGATGCAATATTTGGCGAAAAATGTGAGCATCATCTGGTTCAGCCTACTTTCATTATGGATTATCCTATTGAAATGTCTCCATTGTGCAAAAGACACCGTTCTCATCCTGAATTAACCGAACGCTTTGAACTATTTGTTAATGGCAAGGAACTATGCAATGCATATTCCGAACTTAATGACCCAATTGACCAGCTTAACCGCTTTCAGGAGCAACTCCGTTTATCTCAAAAAGGGGATGATGAAGCTATGTATATTGACATGGATTTTGTAAGAGCTCTTGAATACGGAATGCCTACCTGCTCTGGTATGGGTATTGGAATTGACAGACTAACTATGTTCATGACAAATCAACCATCTATACAAGACGTGCTTCTTTTCCCACAAATGCGACCAGAAAAGAAAGCCAATCCGGTTGGGGATCCCGATGAAGTTTTTATTTCAATTGGAGTCCCTGAAGGATGGATAGAAGTACTAAGGAAATATGGATTTAAAACCGTTGCCCAACTTAAAGAAGCAAACCCCAATAAGCTTCTTAATGACCTGGGTGGTTTACGCAAAAAGTTAAAGCTGGATATCCCTGCTTTAAAGATCGAAGATATTAAAACCTGGATTGAAAAGTAAGGTTTAATAGATTAAGTCACAATTTTAATTATTTGTTTTCATCAACTTCGAGATGATTGAGCTCATTTTTGTTACATCGTTGATTGCCTTCATGATCTTGTCAGGTTAATTTAAGATTTCAATATCTTTAGAGTACTGAAATCCCATGATTCATAATTACTGATTCAGAAATTAATAAATCGACTGATGAATAAACTACTAATTGAGGCTTTTAATTTAATAGCAATAGCCGGAATTCTTTGCATTCCTTTTCTTAATGTTAAGGCAAAAGGGATTCTAACCCTCCTGATTATTTTCATTCAAATAGCTCTAAGTTCAGTTGTTACCTATTCAGTCTTTACTAATGGAACGATAGAATATTCATACGGTGGCTCTATTGTAACAGGGATCATACCTGTAAGTATTGACTCATTGTCAGCGTGGTTCATGATAATAATTAATTTCGGATTCATTACAGGAGCTTGGTATGGAATACATTACATGAAAGCCTATATTGGTAAAGAGGGCAATATTAATATGCACGCAATTGCTTTTATTTTACTCTATACCTCTCTGATTGATATTTGTCTTGTTCAGAATGGATTCGTTTTCCTTGTTTTTTGGGAGATAATGGCACTTAGTTCTTTTATTCTGATAATATTTGAACACTATAAGAACCAAACGATTAAAGCAGGGATTAACTTTCTTATCCAATCGCACATATCAATTCTCTTTCTTACCATTGCTTTCATGATGGCAAAAGTTAAAACTGGAACTTTTGACTTTTCAGCCATTTCACTCTATACTGCCACTGAGCCCGCAGCTACCGGTATTGGACTGTTGCTCTTTTTCTTCTGCGGTTTTGCTATTAAAGCAGGCTTTGTTCCATTTCATACCTGGTTGCCACAAGCGCATCCTGCTGCTCCTTCTCATATTTCGGGAATTATGTCGGGAGTTATTATTAAGATTGGAATCTATGGTATTCTGAGGATGTTAATGCTGGTAAAAACTGATATGCTTACTGTTGGATATACTATACTTGGAATATCAGTAATAACGGGTGTATATGGTGTTATGCTTGCAATTATTCAGCATAATCTAAAAAAGTTATTGGCATATCATAGCATTGAAAACATTGGTATAATAGGTATTGGAATAGGGTTGGGGTGTCTTGGAATAGGTTATAATAGTCCAATTCTTATAGCAACCGGTTTTGGGGGAGCCTTATTACATACTCTAAACCATTCCTTATTTAAATCACTGCTCTTCTATAGTGCTGGTAATATTTATCAGGCAGTTCATACAATGAGAATTGAGGCTCTTGGTGGGTTGATTAAAAAGATGCCTCATTCGGGCTATTTATTCCTGATTGGTTCTCTTGCAATATGTGGATTGCCGCCTTTTAATGGTTTTGTTTCTGAATTCTTAATATACAGTGGCTTGTTTAATGGACTTTTATCAAATCAATTCCTGTTCATTCTCTTTATTCTTTTCGTGATTCTTGGCCTAGTACTAATAGGTGGACTAGCGTTAATGTGTTTTACTAAAGCTTTTGGGATTGTGTTTCTGGGTAATCCTCGCGAACCAATAGATGTAAAGAATGATGTTGATACACGTGCAAGGAATTATCCTCTTTACCTTATTGCATTGGTTATTTTATTAATCGGCATTTTCCCGGTAGCCTTTAAATACATGCTGGCTGATATAATCGGTCATTATGAGCCTGTTCATAATTATTCCACTTTTAATGAGTTAAGCGGAATAATAAATAATTTAATGGTTGTTGGATGGTATTCTTTGGGATTCATTCTACTAACCGGTCTTTTATTTTTTATAAGACATCTGGTTATTTCAAAACGCCGATTACAGTATGAAGAAACATGGGGTTGCGGGTATGTTGGTGATGCTTCAAAGATGCAATACACTGCTTCATCTTATATCAGAACATATCGAAAACTTGCTGAGCCAATCTTGTTGATAAAGAAAGAAAAATCATCTGCCACAGGACTCTATCCGCAGAAAATAGAGCAAACTACACATCCTTACGATAAAGCAGAAAGTTGGTTAATTGATAAACCTATTTCTGTGACCAAACGAATACTTAACAAGTTTATTTTCCTGCAAAATGGTAATATACAGGTGTATATACTCTATGGTTTTATTTTTATCGGATTCATTTTATTAGCTCCCGTCATTGCTGATAAGCTTATGATGCTAATTAGTTTCTTAAATCGATTATAATATGGTAAGTCTGGTTTTGATTATATTGACAAGCTTCTTTTTCATGGGCATTGTGGTAAAGACCAAAAGTCTGGCTTCCGGAAGGAAAGGTCCTGGAGTACTACAATCAATGAAGGATATTATTCGCTTGTGGAAGAAAGGTTCTGTTTACAGTAAAACCACCAGTTTTATCTTTCAAATTGCACCTACAGCATATCTGGCTTCTGTAATAGTGGCAATACTTATGATTCCTCATGGGACTAATCCCGGACTTATTTCATTCAATTTTGATTTTGTAATGTTTGCCTATGTACTTGCATTTGGCAAATTCCTCATAATCATATCGGCACTTGATACCGGAAGTAGTTTTGAAGGAATGGGTGCTAGCAGAGAAGCCCTCTTTTCAATGCTTGTAGAACCCGCATTTTTTATTCTAATGGGGTCTTTTGCTCTTTACACTGGCCACAATTCTTTCGATAGTATATTCAGTACACTAAATTACGGCTCTTATATCTCTTATATGCTTGGAGCACTTGCAAGCTTTGTGTTTGTAATCATTGCCATGATAGAGAATTCACGAATGCCTGTTGATGATCCTAAAACCCATCTTGAACTTACTATGGTACATGAAGTAATGGTACTTGATAATAGTGGTTTTGATCTGGGACTAATTCAATATACCACCAATTTGAAATTTGCAATGTATGGAGCCATTATTTCAAACTTTTTCATTGGTGCTTTACCTCTTGTAATCTCTATTCCACTCTTCTTACTTATTCAAGGTGTATTTGCCGTTGTAGTTGGAAGTATTGAATCATTTAGTGCACGTTTTAGGATGGGACACAATCCTGAATTTATTTTCATCCTGACATCAGTATCATTGCTCATCTTTTTTGGAGTTCTTCTGATCCTGGGTAAATTTATTTAAATAGTTAGATTATGATAGATATCTTACTTATTACGTTGGCTATGACTTTGCTTTATTTAAGCATCGCTAACCGGTTGTTTACATACTTACGCATACTCGTCCTGCAGGGAATATTGCTTTTTGGAATTACTTTTCTAACACTTACCGACTTTAGTACACTGAATTTACTATTGATCTTACTTGAGACCATTATATTTAAAGCAGTTGCTGTTCCATGGTTTATGAATTATTTAATTAAACGCAATAATATTACCCGTGTCGCTGAACCTTACCTGCCTAACTTCCTGTCACTAATCATTATAACGCTCATAATCATTACTACGATTATACTTTCAGGCTCAATTAAAGATACAAATCTCGACAAAACCTATTTTGTAGTAGCTCTTTCAACTCTCTTCACCGGGCTTTATCTTATAGTATCCCGCAAAAAGATAATTACTCATGTTGTAGGCTATCTAATAATTGAAAATGGTGTGTTCATTCTCTCACTTGCCATTGGGAATGAAATGCCTATGCTCGTTAATCTTGGAATTATGCTTGATATTTTTGCAAGTGTCCTTATACTGGGTGTATTCTTTAATAAGATTGGTGATGTGTTAAAGGATCCAGATGTTAACTTGTTACGTAACCTTAAAGATTAAAAAATCATGACTGCTATATTTTTATTAGGGACGTTACTGGTTACAATAGGTCTTGTTTTTAACAAAAACACCTTTATAAATTATACCTTAATCGTAATTTATTTAACCTTTTTATGGGTGTTTGGTATTTATGAATACCTGCATCTTAATATTATTGATTTGGTTTATTTTAAGCCTGATTCTATTGGCATTCTCTTGTTAACAGCTTCTTGTATTGTCGCTATTCCTGCATTTTATCATGGCTATCGGTACATTGATGCGCATGATGAAACACCTCAGTCAAGAGGGCTGTTTTTCGCTGCTATGGCTATGCTTATCACAGCATGTTCAATGGCCTACCTTTCAAACCACATTGCCGTTACATGGATATTTATTGAAATCACAACTTTAAGTGCCTCTGTTCTTATTTATCATCACCGTAATTTACGCGCTCTCGAAGGTGTTTGGAAATACGTATTCCTTTGTGCCATCAGTATAACGTTCATTTATGTTGGTATACTGTTCTTAAGCATGTCGTTTAAACAAACCGGATTAGATGACATGTCGTTTAATTCATTGTATGAGAACAGCAGTCGCCTCAATCCATTCTGGTTAAAACTCTCTTTCCTTTTCATATTTACCGGCTTCACAGCTAAGCTCGGACTTGTTCCAATGTACACTGCCGGTATTGATGCTAAAGATAAAGCTCCTGGTCCGGCTGCTGCATTACTTGCAAGTATCCTTATGAATGTTGGATTCATCGGTATCTTTAGAGTTTATGGAATTATTGCCTACACACCAGCAAAAGCATGGGCTAATACTGTCATTATCACAGCAGCAATTCTAACCATCTTTGTTGCAACAGTGTATATGACCCGTATTAAAAATATCAAGAGATTATTCGCTTATTCGGGTATTGAGCATATGGGACTTGTTATGCTCGGTCTGGCTGCAGGTGGTATTGGGGTGTATGCAGCAGTGTTGCATATCTTTCTTCATACGTTGATTAAGCCAGCTCTCTTCTTTCAATATAACCAAATCTACCGGGTGTATGAGAGTAAAAGTATTTATGATCTCGGCCATTACTTTAAATATAATAAAGCCGGTGCAATCGTTGTTCTGTTAGGCTTCTTTTCAGCGACTGCCATGCCGCCTTCCGGACTTTTTGTTAGTGAATTTCTAATCTTCCAATCACTATTTGAATCTCGTCATATAATCATTTTGTTGGCTGTCCTCTTATTGCTAACTCTTATTATCTGGGGCTTTGGTGCAAATGTCTTTAAGCTTTTATTCATTCCGCCAGTTTCATTAGATGAACAAAAGATACCGCGAATCAATCCATGGGAAACACTCTCTCAATATGTTCTGATAATATTGGCTGTTTATATGGCTTATGCTCCTCCACAGGAATTCGTAAACTTAATTAAGGAATCGGTGAATATTATACATTAATACGCTATGAACTATATTCCAATTTTCAATAATCAGGCAATAGCATTAAGTGAAATCCCTAACCTTGATTATAACGATTTCATTAATTCAAATATCAGTTTTTTAAAGGACAGTCCTCAAAGGCATTGTGTTAACTATTTCGGCTACAGCATAAATGATTCAATCCGCTTAATATGTTGTATTGCTGACGATATTACCAGTCAGATTTATATTTCTTCTAGTGATGTTGATAAAAATAAGGAACTGCCTTCTTTTACCGCGCTAAATCATAACTTTGAGAATTTTGAAAGAGAAATACATGAGAACTTCGGTATCATGTACTCTGATCATCCCTGGCTGAAGCCATTACGTTATTCCTTTAACCGGTTTAACAAGAACATTCAAATCAAGGATCATCCATTCAAAAGATCAGATAGTGAAGAGCTTCATGAAGTAGGTGTAGGTCCAATTCATGCTGGAATTATTGAGCCGGGTCATTTTAGGTTTATTTGCAACGGTGAACAGATCATGCATCTGGAAATTCAGCTTGGTTTTCAACATAGAGGTATTGAACAGCTCTTTTTAGAGAAGAAAAAAATATTGGAACGTACCATTCTTGCTGAAGATATTGCCGGAGATACTACTGTAGGGCATACCGGTGCATTTGTAAATCTGTGGGAGAGTTTGTGCGGTTATAAACCTGATCTCTCTCTTATACACTCACGCACGATTGCCTCTGAACTGGAGAGAATAGCTATTCATACGGGCGATTTAGCTGCAGTATGTGCTGATATTGCCTATCAACTTGGCAATTCAGTCTTTGGCAGACTGCGCACTCCTATCATTAATTTCATGCAGGAATGGTGTGGTAACAGATTATCAAAAGGACTTATCCGTGTAGGTAACACCAATTTCCCTTTTACTACTGATCTGGCCGAAATGCTTATTTCTGTTCTCAATAAGTACGAACCCGACTTCAATGAAATGGCTGAGAAGCTTTTTAAACTTCCAAGCGCATTATCGAGATTAGAGAAAACAGGAGTGGTTTCTTATGATCAGGTTCTTGAAATTGGTGCTGTTGGTATGTCAGCTAAAATGAGTGGGCTCAGCAGAGATATAAGGTCTTCTCATCCTTACAATCTTTACGGTGAGTTGATTATTCATGCCCCTGTTATAAAACATCATGGCGATGTCTATTCACGTGTCCAAATAAGGGTAGAAGAAATCAGACAATCCATTGGCTATTTACGGCAGCTCCTTAAAACTGTACCAACCTCTTTAAACTCTAATAATGAAACACTAATGCCAATGGCCGGTATGTTTGTATTATCACTGGCTGAGGGTTGGAGAGGAGAGATTTGTCATTGTGCTGTAACTGATTCTAATGGTGAACTTTTATTATACAAAATTAAGGATCCGTCATTCCACAATTGGATGGTTTTAGCTCAATCAGTCAGGAATAATGACATTTCAGATTTCCCTATTTGTAATAAGAGCTTCAATCTGTCATATTGTGGTCATGATCTTTAAAAATTAGAATTGTATGTTTGATAATTTTAAAATAATATGGCACCAGGGAAAGCAATTCATACCTGATGTGAGAAATGCAAAAATCCCCGGAAGATTCAGAGGAAGACCTGTTATTTCAACGAATAAGGTTGATGATGCGGCACTTGTAGATGTTTGTCCCACCGGTGCAATTAGTACTAACCCTGTTTGTATTGATCTGGGCAAATGTATATTTTGTGGCGAATGTGCCGTTAAGTTTCCTCATAAAATTACTTTTACTACTGATTATAAGCTCTCTTCAAATGTCAGGGAAAATCTAATAATAAGAGAAGGTGTTGATGCTCCTGTTCAATTCGTTTCCAATCAGGTAAGGAACGATCTGCAAAGCATCTTTAAAGGTTCATTGAAGCTAAGACAGATATCTGCCGGAGGTGATAACAGCAATGAATTAGAGTTGAATGCAACTAACAATGTGCAGTTTGATATCAGCAGATTTGGAATTGATTTTGTTGCTTCTCCCAGACATGCTGATGGAATAGTCATCACCGGACCTATTACTGAAAATATGGCCGAACCACTTGAAATCTGTTATAATGCAGTACCCGATCCAAAAATCACTATTGTTGCAGGTACTGATGCTATCAGCGGAGGTATATTTGCCAGAAGTAAAGCACTGAACAGAACTTTCCTCTCAAAATACAAGGTTGATTTATATATACCGGGTAATCCTGTTCATCCACTTACTTTCATAAATGGATTACTAGATTACTTTCAGAGGGATTAAAGCTCAGGTAAGTGAAGAGACTTTAGAACTCTTCTGTGTCTTGTTCTTCGTTATTACCTTCGTCCCTGTTGCCTTTTTTCTTAAAGTTATTGATTTGATATTGAACTCCTACATAGAATACTCTTGATTCTGAAGATCTATGAGTGTCAATAGTAAAGCCATTTCCATAAACAACATCATCAAACTTTCGGGTATTAAAGATATCAGTAAGGCGTAAAGAAACTGACAACTTTTTATTTAACAAGTCCTGCTTAAACGAAGCATCCGCAAAATAGCGTGATTTGTCAAATTCCTGTAAAGATCTTCTTGGTGAGCTGTAGTTCCCAATTAGCTGGAATGAAGCATCTTTCCATGGGGCAATAGCAACATTAAGTCGTGCACTCCAGGAGAAACGATCTGACCCCGCAATATTGTATTCCGGAATCTCAGTCATCAAAGCCCTATAGAATGATAAATTGCCATTTGTTCGCAACCATTTTAAAGGATTTGCATTTCCAACAATTTCAAGACCATAGTTAGTTTCCTTGCTAACATTAAATGGTTTTGTTATAGTTACTCCATCAGGGCGATTAGGATCAACCAGGGTGCTTATTTCTTCTACTTCATTGTTTGTAAACCTGTAAAAGAGACTGGCAGTAATTGAATTTGATTTCCAATACTGTTGAATGCCCAACTCTAATGAATTAGTAAACTCAGGTTTTAATTCAGGATTTCCTGTCTGAAGGTTCAATGAATCAGCATAATCAACATAAGGATTCATATCACGGGGTGAAGGTCGGCGCACCCTTCTACTATAACTCAACTGAAGTTCCTTGTTTTTACCTATATCATATTGCGTATGGAAAGAAGGATAGAAACTTGAATATTGAGTATTAAGTTTCGTATTAGTAAGTCCTACTGTTGAATTTGTATATGCTTGTTCAAACCGCAATCCTGCCTGGTAACGAAACTTATTCCATGAATTAGCATAAAGGCCATAAATAGCGTATATCTGCTCATTATAATTATATTTATTCCGAAGTTCTTCACGACTTATCCATGACGTGTCAGAAGGATAGTATTGCTTATAATCGTAATTCATTTCCATGTCATGGATGCTAGCTTTATAACCTGCCTCGATGCGGCTTCCGCTGATTGAAGGATACACATAATTTCCCTGCAAAGTGTACATCTGATTCTTATTGACTGAAACATTCCACAGTCGATCAGTTGATAGCACAAGATTCGTTGTATCAAGACTATAATCCTGTTGTGTGATGTACGAGTTGCTATTCATACTGTTATCATCATAGATGAAGTCGTTAGTGAACTCACGCCCCTTTTCCGAAAACAAATGCTTGTACGACAGCGTATATTCGTATGAATTGATATTCCGCTTGCTATTATTTGCCCGGTTAAATAACCTGTCGGTTGTATCGTTGGTTAATGAGCGCGTCAGTAGATTATTATCCGATCCAAAACTCATGTCACGTGAAGATACACTAAGTGTGAAGTTATTCCGTGTATCAAGAAAGTAATCGAACCCGGCACTTATATGACTCATATTACGGAACATTGAACCATCCTCGTCCTGATTAAGAACATTCTGTAAATCTCCAATATGTGATGTTCTGATACTTTCAGAACTACGGTTCATATTATTTATTCTCTTATCGAAATTCAAAAAAGCATTAAACTTTTCATGTCTGTAGTTGAGAAACAACGATCCATTGTATTTATCACCAGTTCCAACATTGAGTGATGCCATGCCATTAAAACCTTGTAAGGTCTTCTTCTTAAGCACTATATTTATAATGCCTGAGGTGCCGTCGGGATCATATCTAACAGAAGGATTGGTGATAACTTCAATACTTTCAATAGCACTTGCCGGAATCTGATTAAGCATATCACTTGCTGCAATGCCAGATTGACTCGAAGGTTTACCATCAACTAATAAAGTAATATTTGCATTTCCTCTTAAACTTATATTGCCTTCAGCATCAACTTCAACCGATGGAACATTCTCCATAACATCTGTAGCAGTACCTCCTCCAAGTGCCATATTTTTATCAACCGTAATTACTTTTTTATCGAGGTTATTGCTAATAAGTGAACGTTCCGATTTAACCTCAACACCTTGCAAGGATGAAGTAGTTGGCTGAAGTGAAATATCTCCTAATTTAATGTCAGCGCTTTTGGGCGATATGGAAATATTAGGAATAAGCTTATTCTTATAACCAATAAAACTAATAGTCATATAGTATTTTCCGGGATTAAGAGAAGAGAGAACGAACTTGCCTTTATTATCTGTAATGGTTCCTGTAACCATTGTAGAGTCCTTCACACTCGAGATAATAATATTGGCATACTCTACATGTTCATTTGTTGTTTCATCATGTATCGTTCCTGAAACTACGCCATAAGCTGAATTGTTATTTGCCCGTCCGGGATTTACCTGACCTGAATTAGTTTGTGCAGTAGAGAAGAACACTGGAAATAGCAATGTGAGAATTGTAATGGAAACAGATAGTTTATTAAAAGAATTTAGCATCAGAACAGTGTTTTATAGAGTTAGCAAAATTAGATAAATACCAGAGGCGCTTTCGTTTATTTGAATTTTTAACAATTTCAATTTTAGTGTAATTACTTTACTCTGATTGCTCAGAACAATGGTGAAAAATTTATTATATAAATATTAGTAACACTTTAGCTAAAAAACTTTCTTTCACTTGGTAATTAAGTTTTTAATTCGTATTTTTACAAGAGATCTTTAAATCGTAAGGCTATGGAACGTACAATGATAGAACGCTTTGGATGTCTCGAAAAGGAAGAAATTCTTAATTGCCTTGAAAACGAAAGGCTGATGCCTAATGCCTGTTTACTGGAATCACAATCGCCTTTCAGAGGTTATTATGACCGGTTTACATACGACCAAAAACCACTCTACTTGTACCTTGTCCTTGAAGGGCATTATTCGCTTGAAAAGATCTGGCGAATTATTTTAAAAGTCAGAAAGCACTTCACTCACAAATTTGATGCTGTTCCCGGCACTCTTGAGATCTTTGACAATAAATGTCAAATTATACGAATCAGAAACCTTGAACAGTTTGATGATATTATAGTCTTACAAAGGCTGTTTTCGCAAGAGGGTATTGAATACCGAAAGAAGATACGCAAAGTGGAGAATGATGTTGGAATCATCAGACTAGAGAAATCTTTTTTCCTAGAACCTATCGGTGATATGATGTATATTGATGTCTTTGAGCCACATCATGGATATTTTATTATTCCGCGTCATTTTTCATGGACTATCTTCAAAGAAATTACTGCAGAAGTGCAATTCGATATCAATTTGTTATATTTTGATGCAGCCAATGCCTTTTTCTATGAAAACCATGGTATTATTGACATGGTAAGAATTTACAGAGAGGACCTGACAAAAGAAAAGTTATTTGCAATACGCAATGGATATTATCAGGCAATCAATAATTACATTGATAAACCTGAATTTGTTTAATGGTTAATGAATGGTTGGTGATGATTGGTGATTTGTGTGAAGAAAAAGGCTGTCTTGAAAGAGATGGCCTTTTTTAAACAACTTAAAGCTTCCTCTTGGGAGTAAATGAATAAGTAGCATATTAGTGATCCTTTTGACAATGATAGGGGGATTACCAATACATAAAAAAAATATTCAATTCTCAGCGAGTTAAGATTGATTTAAACCTTTGTAATAACACTATTGTCAATGAATTAGAAAGAAAAATGACAAATCAGATTTTTCTTCAGAAAAATAAAATGTATTTATTTGATATTCAGCATTATAATAGAGAAGCAATACTTTTTGAAAAGAGTTAGTATTTTTAAAATCGACAAAATCCGAAGACTGGATTAAAGAGCTGATAATTATTACATTACAACTATATAACTGCACTACTTT
>JBLMZZ010000194.1:0-4721 GCA_050259095.1 Omnitrophica WOR_2 bacterium
AGCAATGAGATATTGAAAGCTGCTTATTAAGAATAAGAAAGGCTGTGCCACCTCACCTCAGTTTCTTAACTTCTTAGTCAGCAATCAGCTGTCAGAATTATTTTTGTTGAATATTTGTACATTTTATCGGATAATTTGTACTAAAGTTGTACATTTTATCGGATAATTTGTACCACAGTTGTACAGATTATCCGTAATGAGATCACCTCACACCATAAGGCAACGTAAATGGTACTTTCATAATTCATTTCACCTTTGCCTTTCATCTTTTTCCTTACTTTTGCAGCCAAATTTCAATAATGGCAAACTTACCTGATTTCTTTAATAAAACACTGTCGTTCGCTTCATTTGGCAAATGGATAGGTGGCGGTTTAGGATGGGCACTTGGTGGTCCAATTGGTGGAATACTGGGCTTCGTCTTTGGCAGCATGTACGACAGCATGCAAAAGGGCGAAAATGAATATAAGGGTTTTACGCCGACTCAGGAAGGCGATTTCAAAGTAAGCTTATTGGTAATGATTGCTGCCATCATGAAGGCCGATGGTAAGATCATGCGCTCGGAGCTTAATTTTGTAAAAAGCTTTTTGTTAAGTCGTTTTGGAGAACAGGAAGCTGAACGATTGTTGCTTTTGCTGAAGGAGATACTCAATCAGGATCTTGACGTGGATGAAATATGCGAACAGATCCAGGAGAACATGGAATATCCTTCACGGCTCGAACTGGTACATTTGCTTTTTACAGTCGCCTCTGCAGATGGTCATCTCGGCAGAGCCGAAGCAGATGTCCTGCGACATGTATGTCTCAGGATGGGTATCCGTCCGAAAGACTTTGACTCTCTGAGTGCAATGTTCATCAAGGATATCAACAGTGCTTATCAGATATTAGAGATATCTCCGGATGCGACCGACGAAGAAGTGAAGAAAGCCTACCGTAAGATGGCGCTCAAGTACCATCCCGATAAAGTAACGCATCTGGGCGAAGACGTTCAAAAAACCGCCAAAGAAAAATTCCAGACCCTCAACAATGCTTATAACGAAATCAAGCAGAAAAGAGGAATGAATTAGCGGGAAGCGAGCATTGTTCAAAGCCTGCGGCGTTCAAAGTTGTTTCAAAAGCTTCGGCGTTCAAAAGCTTTGGGTTTAGGATGCAGAGGGGGCCGGGGAGTGAGGGGTTTTCCAACGCTATACCATGAACCCCTATGTGCTAATTTTTCTATTTTTTGGCAGCTTTTTTAATTTGTTGCCGATTTATAGATTTACTATATTTGCACCTAAATAATTCATAGCTATCGCAAACGATAAATTAAACATTCAGAAACTTAGGCAGCATTTCCAAGGGCATAGCATCATTGGAAGCCATGATATTGAGCAATTATACAGGCAATTTGAACCAGAAATAAAGAAAACAACAGTCAATTGGCGGGTATACACTTTAGTACAGACTGGCGTGCTGTCAAGAGTTGGCAGGGGAAAATTTGCACTGGGGAAAGGCAGTAATTTTGTTCCCCAGGTTTCTTCAAAAATAAAAACCCTTTACAAAAAGCTGAACAAACAGTTTCCTTACCTTCAAATCTGCTTATGGAATACATCAGTATTGAACGAACTGATGATACATCAACCAGGAAGATTTTACACTTTAGTTGAAGCTGAGAAAGAAACAATCGAATCAGTTTTCTATTTCGTGAAAGACATTCACAAAAATGTTTTTATAGACCCGACTTTCGACATCATTAGTAGATATGCCTCGGCTGAAAAAGAATCCATCATTATTAAGTCACTTGTTTCGGAAGCGCCTATGCAAAATGTGCAAGGTGTGCAAACCATTACAATTGAAAAAATGCTTGTTGACATTTTTTGTGACAAGATAATATTCGCAGCGCAGCAGGGAAATGAAATGCAAACCATTTTTAAAAATGCTTTTGAAAAATATACAATAAATGAAAATAAAATGCTTCGCTATGCTAATCGCAGAAGAAAGAAAGAAGCATTCAACAATTATATAGACAAGGTTTCAAATTTCCGGCAGCAATTAAGGTAATGCTGCCGCTTTATAGGAAATGATAAGCAAAGAAACACTGACAAAAGAATGGATTGAAAAAGTATCCAAAGCCAACCGTAACGCGGATAAAATTCTCGTGGAGAAAGTTATCCGTGCATTGTTGCTTTTGGAAGTTCTTGCAAAATCCGAAATCAATTTTATATTCAAAGGGGGAACTGCATTGATGCTTTTACAGGGCAGCACAAAGCGATTGTCAATTGATATTGACATAATCATTCCAAAAAATACTAATGAACTCGATGAAGTTTTTAATGAATTAGCCAAGCAACAGGGTTTTATCAGAGTAGAAATGCAACAACGCACCGTTGACTCTTCCATTGAAAAAGCGCATTACAAATTTTTCTACATACCTGTTCACAAAACCAATGCAGGAGAAGAAGCCGTTTTACTGGACATACTTTTTGAAGACAATAACTATACGAATATTTCAGCACACGAAATCAAATCTGGTTTTGTTATTACCAGTGGAGAACTTGCTCAAGTAAATATTCCATCCTTTGAGGATTTGCTTGGTGATAAACTTACGGCGTTTGCACCTAAGACCACAGGCATTCCATATATTAAAAAGGACGAAAGCATGAGTATGGAAATTATCAAGCAGCTTTACGACATTGGTAATATCTTCGATGAAGTTGAAGATTTGGAAGTAATTAAAACCACCTTTGGAAAAATTGTGAAAACTGAAATGGTATATCGTGATCTGAGTAATATAATGCCCTTTAATGTGCTGGATGATATTTACCAAACTTCTCTTTGCCTTTCACTTCGGGGAGTTATTGATAAAGAAAATTTCGTACAGCTGCAGCAAGGCATTCAACGTGTAGAGCGATTTATATTTTCCGAATCCTATCACATTGAAAAAGCGATTCTGCACTCAGCAAAGGCTGCTTACTTATCCCGCCTCATTAAAATGGATGCGAACACCTTTGAAAAGTTTAAAGACCCTAAGCAGGTTGCTGATGCCATCATTGAACTACCACACAATATAAAACTTAATAAGTTAAAGAAGTCAAGTCCGGAAGCATTTTTCTACTGGTGGAAAGCAACTCAACTGGGGTGAAGAAATTAGTACTTCATAGGGGGCCTCACCAAATAAAAATCACATCGTAGGGACGCACGGCGTGCGTCCTTTTATTAATAGCCAATATGTCCTAGGCTTGGTCCTAACAAGTTATTTTGGTGGTTTTGTAGATCAGGGTTGTTTGGACATTTTAGACGCGATAAATCGCCGTCTCTACAATTTCACCAAACAATCATAACGACTTGTAATTCAACGACTTTTACTCCCTCGCCCACCGGGAGAGGGCTGGGGTGAGGGGTATTTCGCTGAACGCTGAACGCCGAACGCCGAACGCTGAACGCTACACCATCTGCGTAATCTCCTCCTTCATGCAAATCCCTTCTTCTTCGAGGTGTTTGAGCACCGGTTCATAGATTTCGGGGGTGAAGGGTCGTAAGAGGCCTTTTTGTTTCAATTCACCTGTCAGGATAAGCTCGGTTGCAATTGCTGCAGGGAGTGCAACAGTGCGTGAAATGGCTGTATGTCCCTTCTCATCACCGTATTCAAGAAGTCGCGAGATGATACTTTCTTCCCGGTCGCCAGGGTATCTTACTAAGAATTCATGTTGCATGACCACCATATCCCTTTCGCCATAAGGGAGCATCATACGGGAAAACATGAGATCGCGTGTTACACTGAATGGTGAATCGGCCAGGCGTCCAATGGGTTCATTGCTGAAGTAACCGAGCCATTTCAATGATTTGATGGCCGTTGCATCTTCAGGTAACTGAAGGAAACGAGCTATCTGACTTTCATATTCGGGATACAGGGTACCAACTGTCCGTTCAAGCAGATTGAAATAGGTCATGTGTTCCATGCTAGTGAGTTGTTGGTCGAGTAATCCCAGCTTTCGCAATGCATCGAGTGTTTCGCACCATCCTGGCAAACGTATTGTACCTCTGAGCATTGTCTTCACTTCATCAATGCCATAATCCTTAATATACGCAATAGAATCGCGGTTAGGATAAACATCAAGGATTCCAAGGTCGGGAAAATCAACTTTAAAAGGATTATGAAACAGCTGATCTGCAGCCACTGTTACAATCTCTCCATTATTAAGATACTGGGCACTGTTGAGAGATGCAACCATAACACCACTGGGACTCCATGTAAATTTATATGCAAGAGGATTATTGGCAGCTTCTGGTGCGGGAAGTGCACCACATAAAGAATAAAAGTTAAGTATCTGTCCCTGTTGGGAATGTACTCTGTCGATGATTCTGCGGGCACTCATGTGATCGAGACCGGGATCTAGTCCCATTTCATTTAAGACGGTGATTCCACTCTCCTCAATTTGCGATTTCAACTCAAGCATTGCCTGACTTTGATAAGAAGTGGTGACCATTGATTTATTCAGTTTGATACACTGTCTGAGTACCTGAATGTGCATGGTGTTGGGCAGAAGACTCACCACTATATCGTGTTTGGCAATAAGCGCTGCAAGTTCATCATCATTATTTATATCCAACTCAGTAGCAACGGCTAATGGCAGTTTATTAATTACTGAACGGGCTTTTTCACCGTTCATGTCGGCAACTGTTAAAAAAAATCCTTTACCAAGAAGATAAATAACAAGTGGTTGTGACACCATGCCGGCCCCTAA
>JBLMZZ010000195.1:0-29472 GCA_050259095.1 Omnitrophica WOR_2 bacterium
CTATACATAGCTGTTAACCATAATTTTATATAATTTTGCCACTCTTTTAAATATATATTATGAATATTGCTGCGCTTGTATCGGGAGGTGTTGATAGTTCTGTAATGCTTCATTTGCTTAAAGAACAGGGACATGAACCGGTAATCTTTTATATTCTCATTGGGATGAAGGATAAGGAAGGATTTCTTGACTGTCCTTCGGAAGAAGACATTGAGATCACCAAATGGCTGTCGAAAAAGTACGGTCTCAGGATGGAGATTGTGACTCTTCAGGAAGAGTATTGGGATAGTGTGGTGGCTTATACTCTTGATGCTGTAAAGAAGGGCCTGACACCTAATCCTGATGTGATGTGCAACCGTTTAATTAAATTCGGAAGCTTTAATGATAAGTACGGTAAAGATTTTGATCACATAGCCAGTGGCCACTATGCCACTACATCTCTTATTAATGAAACAAAATTTCTTTCAACAGCTAAAGATAAAAATAAGGATCAAACTGACTTTTTAGCTCAGATCACATATAATCAATTGCAAAAAATAATGTTTCCAATTGGTGAGATTACGAAACCTGAAGTTAGGCGTATTGCCGAAAAGGCAAATTTACCTAGTGCCGGTAGAAAGGATAGTCAGGGAATCTGTTTTTTGGGGAAAGTCAACTATAATGACTTTATCCGAAGGTATGTTGGAGAAAAGCAAGGTAATATAATAGAATTCGAAACAGGTAAAATCTTAGGGAAACACAATGGTTACTGGTTTCATACGATCGGGCAACGTAAAGGGCTGGGATTATCACAAGGTCCTTGGTTCGTTGTTAAGAAAGATACCGATGAAAACATTGTTTATGTATCAAATGGATATGATCCTTTGACTCAATACAGTGATATTATCAGGTTAAAAGGCTTCCATTATATATCGGGCAATCCATGGGCTGATTCCAATGGTGAACAGCAGGTTACATTCAAAATACGCCACACACCTGATTTCACTAAAGGAACTATTAGTTTTTCAGATGGTCAGATCATTCTGAAATCGGAAGTGCCCGTATCGGGAATTGCTGCCGGACAATTTGGAGTACTCTATGATACTGATGCCAGGATATGTTTTGGCAGTGGAGAAATTGACTGGTAAACCAGTTAAAAGAATGTTGGGTATGCTTTTTTAATGGAATTTTAATACACTGCTTAAAACCAAGCATAATATGTTAACATTCAAGACATTGACATGATACAAAGAGAAGAATACAAATGTTCTCTATACTTCTATAATGTTGTAATTCTGTCTGTTACGAAAAAAATTTAAGCAAACAAATCTTAAAAATATTGTTTGGTATTTGATAAATTTGTTTCTTTGCACTTCAAAACCAAAAAAAGCAAAAAAACATGTCAGACATTGCAACAAGAGTTAAAGCTATCATAGTAGATAAGCTTGGCGTTGAAGAGAAAGAGGTTACTCCGGAAGCAAGTTTCACAAACGATTTAGGAGCCGATTCTCTTGACACTGTAGAACTGATCATGGAATTCGAAAAGGAATTCAATATCGCTATTCCTGATGATCAGGCCGAAAAAATCGGTACTGTAGGTGATGCCGTTGCTTACATCGAAAACAATACTAAATAAGGGATTCCCTGAATGAAGTTAAAAAGAGTTGTAGTAACCGGATTAGGTGCACTTACTCCGTTGGGTAATACAGTTCCAGATTACTGGAATGGATTACTGAACGGGGTAAGCGGTGCTGGCCGCATCACACGGTTTGATGCAAGCAAGTTTAAAACTCAGTTTGCATGTGAGATTAAAGGATTTGATCCTTTAAAATATTTTGACAGAAAAGAAGTCCGCAAGTATGATCCATATGCACAGTATGGAATAGTAAGTGCAGATGAAGCAGTAATTGACGCTGGTCTTGATTTGGAAAAGTTAGACCTCAATAATATAGGTGTCATATGGGCATCAGGTATTGGGGGGTTGATTACTTTTCAGGATGAAATGACTGAATACGTTAGGGGTGATGGTACTCCACGATTCAATCCTTTCTTCATTCCCAAGATGATTGCTGATATTACTGCCGGACATATTTCAATTAAATATGGCTTCCGCGGTCCTAATTTTGCTACTGTTTCAGCATGTGCTTCATCGGCAAATGCTATAGTAGATGCATTTAACTATATAAAATTAGGCAAAGCAAGTATATTTGTTGCAGGTGGTTCAGAAGCTGCAGTTAATGCCCCGGCAGTTGGTGGTTTTAATGCAATGCATGCGCTCTCAACCCGTAATGATGATCCTACCACCGCATCCAGACCATTTGATAAAGACCGCGACGGTTTTGTAATTGGTGAAGGTGCCGGAGCTTTGGTTATTGAAGATCTTGAACATGCTCTCGCAAGAGGTGCAAAGATATACGCTGAAATAGTTGGTACCGGCCTTACCGGAGATGCTTATCATATGACTGGCCCTCATCCTGAAGGTGATGGTGCCCGTAGAGCAATGAAAATTGCAGTTGAAGAAGCAGGTCTCTCTTTAGCCGATATTGACCACATTAACACTCATGGTACCTCTACACCACTTGGGGATGTTGCTGAAATTAATGCAATAACTACCTTGTTTGGCGAACACGCACCTAAAATCAATATCAACAGTACCAAGTCAATGACAGGTCACCTGTTAGGCGCAACTGGGGCTATTGAAGCCATCGCTTCTATTCTGGCAGTTCAAAATGATATTATTCCTCCGACTATCAATCACTTTACTGATGATCCTGAAATAAATAGCACTCTGAACTTTACTTTTAACCATGCTGTAAAACGCACAGTGAACACTGCCCTGAGTAATACTTTCGGGTTTGGTGGTCATAATGCTACCATCATTTTCAAAAAATATTCAGTGTAAGCGTGCTTAATACGAATCTAAAGCCACTGAGGTTTTATTTCTCAAAAGAAAAGCAGTTATACATAGCTATAAAAAATATTTTCGGGTTCTATCCCGAAAATATTTTTTTATATAAGCTTGCTTTTACACATAAGTCTCAAGCCGAAACTTATAACGGAATTAAAGTAAGTAACGAACGACTTGAATTTCTTGGCGATACAGTCATTAGTACTGTTGTTGCCGATTATCTCTTTAGAATATTCCCGCTTAAAGATGAGGGTTTTCTTACTGAGATGAGATCAAGGATTGTAAGTCGTGTTCAACTCAACAAACTCTCTCTAAAATTAGGCCTCGATAAACTTATCATACATACTACCGGCACTAACTCGGTGTTCCGTTCAATAAAAGGTGATGTGTTTGAAGCCATTATTGGTGCTATGTACATAGATAAAGGCTTCGAGTTTACTAAAGAGGTTCTTATTAACAGGATTATTAAGAACCAATTTGATCTTGTAGAACTTGCCAATACTGATCTAAATTATAAAAGCAAATTAATTGCCTGGACTCAGAAAGAGAAGAAGAGTATTGAATTCGTTGTTGTGAATGAAATAGGTTCAGGTTATGCCAAACAATATATCGTTGAAGTGAAGATCGATGAAGAACCTTTAGGACAAGGTCAGGACTATTCCATAAAGGGTGCCGAGCAGAATGCTTCAATGAAAGTCGTTGAAAAACTTGGAATCAATGGAAATGGTGTTCATGTTGTATAATGTGACCTGATTTAAAGTGTTTCGTTTAAAACTTTATTTTATTTACCTCCTAAATTGTTAATAACTTCTAATAACTTTCGTTAATAATACTTTACTTTTACCACACGCTGAACTTATTTTTGTTAAAAACACTTTATGATGCTTGTACGAAAGTTAAAGCTTATCCCTGATGATTTCCCTAATGTTAAACTTATTGGTATAAACACTTCTTTGAAGGACTACAGGTTAGCTTATTTTATCAATAAAGAAACAGGTCTGAAATTTGAAAGATATGATGACCTGCCCATATTTGATGAAAAGTTTAAAGCATTGAGAAGCTTTTCTTTTTATTCATGCTATGATCCTGACCAACGGGTACATTATTATTTATATGGCAATGACTGCCAATCAGGAAAAATGATTGAGCAATATAGTCAAGCCAACTATTTTCTCTTAATCAAAGGGAAGAAAAGTGACAATGATATAAAGACTCTTTTGGGAATTCTTAGGAAGATAAATTTGGTAACATTTGTATTTATTCCTGTTATTGCCAAGATAAAAGAACTCGATGGTATTATGCAAGATATTGAACTGCATGAGTTAAGTCAGTATCAACGCATGAGCCAGGCATTGTAAATGCACCTATTGACAGATTCCTAAAAACCTCCACTATCAATTAATCCAAACCTTATCTATTTAACTGTAACTTTCCTTGTTACTGAGTTACTATTATCAGCTTTAAGAGTACATAAATAAATACCCGGTTTCAGATCATTTAAAGAAATCTGCAACTGATTGGAGTTCCAGTCTACATCTATTTTCTTAAGAGTTCTTCCGCTCAAATCAGTTATGTATAGGTTAGCTGAGTTGCTATTCTTAGCCAGGTTATATTTGAATGTGACAATTTCACCTGCAGGATTAGGATAACCTTCTGAAAGGTAAAGTGATAAATTTGTTTTATCAATATCTTTTACATCTACGGTTCTGTCAATAATATTAATTGTAAGATCATCAAAATAATAGCCGTCATATGTAAGATTATTGTCACTTCTTAAAGTAAATTTCAGCTTAATATTTTGATCAGCATATTGACTGATATTTATCTCTTCCTTTACCCATGAAGAGAAATCATCATATAGGGGTTGTCCATATGCCTGATTAATAGTTCCCTTTTTAGTGTATCTTCCTTCAAGTGGAGTCCATGTTAATCCATCATTATTGGAGATAAAAAGCTGTACATAATCAAAGCCCGGCTCAATCTTCCAACGTGCATAAAAATTCAATACTGCAACCGAAGCATTGGTAAGTGTGACCGGTTGTGAAAACATTGTACTCTTATTAGCAAAATTACCATAATTTCCAATTGGTGAATCTGCCATGCAAGATGGTGCCGAATGAGGAAAGATACTACTCAAATCCCATTGACCAGTCCAGTCAGCAGTAGTACTTAAGTCATCTGAAAACAATTCAATCGGTGTGCCAAAATATCTTTCAACTGTATCACGATAAGTAATGTAACCATCATTAAGTACAATAACGTAGCGTAATGAATCACTGCTTTTAACGCTACTTCTTAGCTTGAATGGGATTGAATCGGTTACTTTTTGTAATATTTCCATATTTGAAATCACTATTGAATCTCCCACTGACTCAAACGAATCACCTAAAGGAATTACTGAAACGGTATAGGTTCCCGGTGTTTGACCTAATCGTGTAAGCTCAAAACTTACATAATAGTCTTTTTCAGGAATAATTAAAGGTGTTTGATCTGCAAGCTCTCCATAGGTACCTGAATATCTGGCAGCAAGTATGCTTTGTATCATATTTTCCTGACAAAGCGGAATAATATTAGATTCTGCAGGCCAGAATCCGTCACTGTCTCCTCCAACTTCGGGAGTGTAAGCCAGAATTTTATCTTTCGTTTCCTGCTCACCATACATCCAATCATCGCTTCCACCATTCGTAGGATATATTGTTGTACAACCCGGTCCATAAGTAAAGTGATTATCTGCAATCATATGCTTTGCATATTCTGCAAACACATTTTCATCGGGAGATAATTCGGGTTGATAACCCCAGGCATACAGTAATAAGTTACTATATGAGTGATAATTAAGTGCTACTTTAAAGTTATGATTAACACAAAAATCCCTTACCATTTGAGTTTCAGCTTCTGAGAAAGGTCCTGTTCCTCTGTAGGTATCATCCCAGGTATAAGGTGATGAACCTTCATCGTCGATACCCCATGCTAAACCATAATTCCTGTTAACATCAATACCATAGGATCCATCTCCATTATCAAACCTGTTTTTGCGCCACATACCACCGCCTTGTGGATCAGTTGCAATATTTCGTGCATATCCATCGATATTTATAACAGGTATAAAATACATCTCAGTGTTATTAACTAAATCACGTATTTCCTGATTATTATCATAATTTTCAAGCAGGTAGTACATGTAATAAACTAAGTGTTGCATGCCTATCGGTTCACGGGCATGATGCATACCTGTGTAAAGTACTTGTGGTTCTGCTTCATTCACATTTGGGTTATCAGAGATCTTAACATAATACATTGATCTTCCTTCAAATGTGGTAGTGCTACCAACTGGCGTTTTAACTGTAATCAGATCAGGATATAAGGATGCCATCCAATCAAGCTCAGCATATAATTCATCAAGTGTATAAAAGCCACCACAAGAGCCAAGCTCAAAATCCTGAGGAACAGGATAATCGGAAAGATCAAGCCTTGCCCTCGCCATTATTTCGTTTTTATCGGCTGAAGCATTCCTGTTTACATACCATTCGCTCACATCATCAACTAATATTGTGGTATTATAACCAAGCAACTTAAGCTTCTGAATATCATATGCTGATAGTTCAGCAGTATAACAGTTTTCCTTAAAATCATAATAACCGGCATCAGGCGGTATTCCTTGTTTAGCAAGAGTTCCCATTTCTGTGGGTTCAATATAGATTTTTATCCTGCTATATTTTGTATCCTGTGCCTTAACCAGACAGGTAATATTTATTATCAGAAGAAGTATAAATATCCGCCTCATAAGTGTTTTGTTTAATACGGGTTATATGCACAAACTTAAATTAAATTAGAAGACCAATGATAATGACAATAAAAAATTTATCATCTTAGCGGTTAATTGTTTGAAATGCAATTACGTGAACTAATCTATATACATTATTGTTTGGCGAAAGATTATTTTTAAAATATTTATTATTATTTCACTGACAGTCACCTTTTACTAAAAAAATACACTTTATGCAGGAAACTGAGATTTATAAACCAGTGAATCATATTAGGATTGTTACT
This sequence comes from Omnitrophica WOR_2 bacterium, assembly GCA_050259095.1. Classification (GTDB taxonomy): domain Bacteria; phylum Bacteroidota; class Bacteroidia; order Bacteroidales; family Lentimicrobiaceae; genus Lentimicrobium. The sequence goes on from JBLMZZ010000195.1 coordinate 6,938, forward strand.
GCTGCTTCATTGTTCGATGGGCATGATGCTGCTATAAATGTTATGCGCAGAATATTTCAATCATCAGGAGCTGAGGTCATTCATTTGGGACATGACCGATCGGTTGATGAAATTGTAATGACTGCAATACAGGAAGATGTTCAGGCTGTTGCCATTACTTCATACCAAGGCGGGCATATGGAGTATTTTAAATACATGCATGATCTTTTAAAGAAAGCTGGATGCGGTCACATTAAAATCTTCGGAGGTGGTGGAGGTGTGATACTTCCAGATGAAATAGAAGAACTACAGGCGTATGGTATTGAACGTATTTACTCTCCTGATGATGGAAGACGTATGGGATTGCAGGGAATGATTAACGATGTATTAAGACGATGTGATTTCCCTACCGGTAACATTAAAAACCTTAAGCCCGATGATATTTTAAATGGTGTGCACCAGTCAATTGCTGCCTTAATAACTGCTATTGAAAATGATGATCCTGAAGCTAAAAAGCTAACCAATCTGATTGAGACGCATTGTAAAGATATCCGCACTCCGGTTATTGGTTTAACAGGAACAGGAGGAGCCGGTAAATCTTCACTCATTGATGAACTCATCAGAAGATTTAAAACTTACAATCCAGCCATGAAAGTGGCAATTATTTCAGTAGATCCTACCAAGCGAAAGACAGGAGGAGCATTGCTAGGGGACCGTATTAGGATGAATGCCATTAATCAACCGGGTATTTTTATGCGTAGTATGGCTACCCGACAAACGAATCTCTCCTTATCGAAATATATTAAAGATTGTGTTTGTATTGTGAAGCGTGCAGGTTTTGATGTTGTACTACTTGAAAGCAGTGGTATCGGACAAAGTGATACTGAAATTGTTGATTACAGCGATCTATCCATGTATATCATGACTCCTGAATTTGGGGCTGCCACACAGCTTGAAAAGATAGGAATGCTTGATTATGCAGATATTATTGCTATAAATAAGTTTGATAAACGAGGCGCTGAAGATGCCCGTCGTGATGTTAAAAAGCAGTTTGTACGAAATCATAAGCTTTGGGATGCAGTAATTGATGAGCTTCCTGTTTTTGGTACTATGGCCTCCCAATTCAATGATTCCGGAGTAAATGAACTGTTCAACCATCTGGTTGATAAAATAAACACCATGTTTGGCTATAATCTGCATGGGATACCTCCTGAAATAGCAGGTCTTGAACGTCAATATATTATTCCTCCTCAGCGTGTGAGATATCTCTCTGAGATATCCGAAACAGTGAGAGAATATAACCGATACAGCGATCATATGGCTAACCTTGCCATGAAACTTCAGTCGTATGAGGAAACTTCTTCAACACTGAATGCTAAAGGGTTGGAAGTACCATCAACACTCATTGATTTAATTGACGATTTACGCGGGAAGATTGGTAAAGAAAATCTTTTTAAGATAGAAAACTGGGAAGAGTTAAAGAAGCGTTATCATGATCCGGATTATATTTATAAAGTGAGGGATAAGGAAGTAAAAGTAAAAACACATACCACTTCTTTGTCCCAATCAAAGATTGCCAAAGTAAGTTTACCCAAATATCAGGGATGGGGTGATATACTAAAATGGCAGCTGCGTGAAAATATACCCGGCGATTTTCCATACGCAGCAGGTGTTTATCCTTTTAAGCGAGAATATGAAGACCCCACCCGTATGTTTGCCGGTGAAGGTGGCCCTGAGAGAACTAACAAACGTTTTCATTACCTCTCAAAAGGTATGCAGGCACAGCGACTCTCAACAGCTTTTGACTCTGTAACACTTTATGGTGCTGATCCCAATATCCGTCCTGATATTTACGGAAAGATTGGTAATGCAGGCGTCTCAGTTTCATGCCTTGATGATGCCAAAAAACTCTATTCAGGATTTGATCTCCTCAATCCCATTACCTCAGTTTCAATGACTATAAATGGCCCTGCCCCTGCAATGGTTGGTTATTTCATGAATGCTGCCATTGATCAGCAATGTGAGATTTTCATCAAAAAGAATGGTCTTGAAAAGGAAGTTGAGAGTAAGATCAATAAAATTTATAAAGAAAAGGGAATTGCACGTCCAAAATATCAGGGCTCATTACCTGAAGGGAATAATGGTCTTGGGCTTATGCTTCTTGGAGTAACGGGTGATATGGTTTTAGAGCGTGATGTTTATGAAAACATTAAAGCTCATACAATATCGAGAGTCCGCGGTACCGTTCAAGCTGATATACTCAAAGAAGATCAGGCGCAGAATACTTGCATATTCTCAACTGATTTCGCATTAAGGGTAATGGGGGATATGCAGGGGTACTTTATCAGGAATAATGTTAGGAATTTCTACTCTATATCTATTTCCGGATATCATATTGCTGAGGCAGGGGCTAATCCTGTTTCACAACTTGCTTTTACGCTGGCAAATGGATTCACATACGTGGAATATTATCTAAGCAGAGGATTGAAGATAGATGATTTTGCACCAAATTTCTCATTCTTCTTCTCTAATGGCATTGATCCTGAGTATGCTGTAATGGGAAGAGTAGCAAGGATTATCTGGGCGAAAGCAATGAAACTAATGTATGGTGCCAATGAAAGATCACAGATTTTGAAATACCACATTCAAACATCCGGTCGATCACTTCACGCTCAAGAAATTGCCTTCAACGATATACGAACCACCCTGCAGGCTTTGTATGCAATATATGATAACTGCAACTCGCTTCACACGAATGCTTATGATGAGGCTATTACAACTCCTACAGAAGAGTCTGTACGAAGGGCAATGGCTATTCAACTAATCATTAATCATGAACTCGGACTTGCAAAAAATCAGAACCCTCTTCAAGGCTCTTTCATCATTGAAGAACTTACCGATTTATTGGAAGAAGCTGTGTTAAAGGAATTTGAACGTATCTCTGATCGTGGAGGTGTACTTGGTGCTATGGAGACTATGTATCAGCGCAGTAAAATACAAGAAGAGTCCCTTTATTATGAGAAGCTTAAACACGAAGGTAAGCTCCCAATCATGGGTGTTAACACTTTCCTTTCAAGCGAAGGGTCACCAACCATCATTCCCAAAAATGTTATCAGATCAACTAAAGAAGAAAAGGATTTTCAGGTACATACAGTAAAAACAGTTAGCAAAACATGGGAAAAAGAAGCTGCTAAAGCTCTTGATGATTTAGCACTTGCTGCAGCTCACGGTGAAAATGTGTTTGAATCATTAATGGAAGCGGCAAAATACTGTACCCTTGGTAGTATTACTAACAGACTATTTAGTGTTGGGGGGCAATATCGTAGAAATATGTAAGAAGATATAACCATGCTAAATAGACATCTCCTGAATCTGATCTTTCTACGGTGATTAACAAGGAAACAGAATCGACTTTATCTTAACAGCAATGAACGATGAAGTTAGATTTTAATAAAAGCATCTCTTTGATCTTTTCTGCAGTGCCTTATCAAAGTCGTAAAGACATAATTCAATGACTTTTGTACCATCTTTGTGACAAGTGAGGCAGGCTCCAGCTTGTAGTATGCGCTTCTGCTCATAAATGTTGAACGGCCTTGTAGTTAACCGTGTCGATGAATTGCTTTTTCTTTCCGAAAGGAACCCTATCCATGCATCTTCAGGTAGGTTATCGTACTTGCTTAGTGAATAGGTCGGTTCAAATACCCACTTTTCATCTTTAACCAGGGTTAGTTTGCCTCGGCCATATCCCATAGCAAGTGAATTTAGATGGCATGATTCGCATGAACGAACTTCCTTGCGGGTAGTATGTCCTGACACAGGTGCGTATAGTCTGTGAAAAGTTTCTGTCTTTCCTTGATCTATTGTCATAATCATCCCCGGAGAAAATATACCAACTCTCTGCTGATCATGATTCTTGCCGGCATCTTTTATTCCCAATACCGACAGTTCAGCTAGCTTCACCCCAGAGTATTCTACCCAAGTTCCTTTAATTTTTTTGTTAATCGTCATGTCAAATCCTGGAGTATTAGGTTCATAAGTATTGTGGCAACCTAAGCACTGAGGGACCCATGCAGTGTGACATGCTTCACAATCGAGTCGTTTATGAGCTTTGCCTTTATTGCATTGTTTTGATGCAGCTCTCATCGGCAAAGTCTTGTTGTCTGATTTCCTTAACAGATATGCAATTGTTTTTTGCGAAGTGATGGAAGGGTCAACATTTGATGAATTTGATTTTAGGTCTGTATTATTTATGACTCTTGTGTTAACAAGTGCTACTCTTTCTTTTGAGGTTAGAATTACCCGGGGATTGTCATTACTCCATTTCCTTAACCAACTTATAAGCTGCGTTTCACGATCTGTTTCTGAAATTAAACTTGATGATAACCGATATTCTGAAACCGGATTATTAAGGTCTTCTGTAGGATGGCAGTCTATACACTGAACGTTTACAGCATCTTCCTTATGCATATGATGTTTGCCATTTCCCATCAGTTCATAAGATCCATGACAATCAATGCACAGCATTCCTGCTTCATGATGTACATCTGCTGATTGTTTGATAAAAATCCGCTTATCAGGTAATTGACGATAATGACCAGTATTAGTCACAGCAGGAATGCTTTTAAGGTCTGTTTCATGCCAACCGGCATATGACATTGATATCCTTCCTGAACGGCTATGGCAACTTTCGCATTTATCATTTGAAATGTTTAAATTGATAGAAGGATGTGAAAGGCTCCTGATCTTTATTGATTTACTGCTTGTGCCGTAAATAGTTGATCCTTGCTGCTTTTGCTTAAGCATTGTGATTTCCTCAAGTGACGACAATGCACTTTTATCATAAGTCAAATGGCAGGCATTGCATCCTCCTCCGCGATCAAACCATTTGGCATTACCATAAGTTGTCTTTTCCATACCAAGATGACAACCTGCGCAAAGGTTCTTTAAATGAATATCCGAAGGACTATCCTTCAGTTCACTCACATTAAAATATCCCTGGGGTGTTACACTTTCACCAAACACCCATTTATCAACAGCAATTATACCTCCAAGGCCTGCCATTAATGATCCTTCTACTCTTTGAGTGATATCATCATGACAACCTGTTCCACCGCAAGTAACAGAGGCATTTGATAGATTTCCAGGAACTTTATACATATCCCTGTGTGCAGCTTCTGCATTAATTGTAAAAGGATCGCCGCCATGACAGCTATAACAACCTGTTAAATCTGGATTATGTGCTTCTGATAAGCCCTTCATCCCTTTATGACAACTCATGCAACCTTCTGCACCTCCGGCAATAACTACTGTTGGAAGATTGGTACTTGTTTGTATATCAAGACTATTTCTAATTAATGTAATCGGTTTAATATATTTGTCATTCCATGGTGCTTGAAAAGTATAAGCCGTTCCCCTGAAGAAATAACCAAAAAGAGATAGTGCGATATAGATAACTACGGCAATCAAAACGGTTATCTTAAATGACCTGACAGTGTTTTGAGGAGCGAAAGGTGTTATGAATATCAGCAGAAGAAGTAAACACAATATTGACATTACTATGACCGGTTGTGTTACCAGATGTAGCATTTCCTGAATCCCCACAAAGAACCAGGGCCCTTTCATAACAACTTCATCCTGTAATGAAAGTGGTGCTCTAAAAGCCAGACTTAGTAAGATAATGACTAATGATGTGACAATAAAGGTTGACCATTTTACTCTGATGCTATGGACATGTTCAAATACAACTACAAAGATGATGATTGTTGCTGTTGCAGCATGATGGAGGTATAGTGTGATCAGTGATTCACCAGAACCAGACAAGGCAATTGACAGTGGTTTACCAATCAAAGGTATAGAAGACAACAAAGAGGAAAGTATAAGATGTGCTTGCCTGCTATCGGCATCATCCTTTAATATAAAGCCGGACAACATTACATACAACACCACCATTATAGAGAATACCAAAAGAGCCCAGGTGCCTTTTCTCAGAATTCTTTTTGGCTCACCTCCTGAATACCGGATGATTTCTGCCATCCTAAAACGATCAATAAAGTGCAAAGCAGTGAAGATCAGAAAGAGCTGTGCACTCCAATAATGGAGATTACGAGTAAAAGAAGCTGCTGGATTGAATGTAACAAAAGTCGTAACTGACAAATATGCTTTGACAGGATCGTATGGAATCACTAAAAACACACCTGTAAACCCACACACCAGCAATGATGCAATAGCTATCCATCCGAAGGTATCGAAAAGCTTGAGGGGTGCAGGTTTCATTATTAATACTCTTTTTAAAGTGAGAAATACTATTGAGGATATTCAAAATATAACTCACTCTCTGTCATGATCTTTATTTACAGTCTTTATTAGTTTATTATTCCATACGGTAATTTCACCTGTGACCGGATTAGTTGAGTAAGCCAAATGATCCAGTGGTTTTAGTGCAGGACCTTTGAGCACCTTTCCCGCAGCGCTATAAGTTGATCCATGACAGGCACATAAAAGTTCGCCATTATGTTCCTGGTTAATTTTACAGCCCGCGTGTGTACAAGTATTAGTTAAAACGGTAAGTGATGCTCCTTTTTTGGTTACTAAAAAAGTATCGAAGAAGTATATACCATCTACCTTGCCTGATAAGTTCACTTTTGTGAGGCGATTATTTCCACTTAGATTAATCTGCCTGGATGATATCATATACCATAAAGCTATAAAAAAACCTATCAGCGAAAAGCCGGCAAGTTTTATGAACAATCTGCGTGTATATTTATCAGGTGATGTGTGAGCCACTATGCTAAAAATCAGGCGATAAATATAGTGAATTTGACTATTGACACACCTCAATAAGGGCAATTAAAGGAATACTTGTCAGCATCCACCACCACTTGAAGCCGAAGGTTGTTGCCTTATTACCTGAACAGATTTGGATGGTTTAGGTGTTGAGGTATTCAACTGTCCATTAGCTGTTGAAGCTAATGGGCTTCCATAAAAATGCTGATAAGCAGCTTGATGAAATGAGTAAGTATTTTGAGACTCTATTGGAGCAGTTGCCGGAGGCTCTTTTGACTGCAATATGCTGCTATACCACTCATTAGCACCGCCCTGAAGTACAAATATAGAAGTAATCTTGTGTTTTTGAAGCATTAACCATGCATGATTTGACCAAATATCAGCATTCGAATACAGTACTTTATCCATTCCTTTTCTACTAAAAAACTCAAGGGAGGAGGGAGTGAGTAATGAATCAAGTGGAATATTCAGCGCACCGGGTATAGCAAACTTTTTAAATTGTTCCGAAGGTCTCACATCTATAAGTACTATTGAAGGATCTTCTTGAATTAACCTATTAGTTACCTGATCTACTGATACAAAACGTGACTGGCGAATTGATACATCTTCAGCAGTTCCGGCTTTATTACCCTGAGGTTCATTATTGCCCATTAGCAAGATTCCAATGGCTAAAACGATTGCTATAGCTGCCAGTATAATATAGTTTCTGTTCATACTTTAGTTGTTGATGATTTGCACTAAAAGGTTTTAAAGCAGTAGTTTATGATTTATCGTTAAAAGAAATCAATACTCTACTTTCTTAACTTTTTTCTCTACCCATGTTGCTCCAACAAACATTGCAAGAGCAGCAAAGATCATCAATGCTGCAAATACAGTTTGCTTTATACCAATCAGATCATAGATAAATGACCCACCCATATTATGGCTATTGAATACTCCTTCAAACAGACTGTATATTTCGGAGAAAAGGAAGATTCCGACAAACAGTCCGATGCTAAACATAAGGGCATCTATCTTTCCAATTGCCAGGCCGGTAAAGCTTGTACCCGGACAAAAACCACCAAGTGAAAAGCCTGCTCCCATAATAACTCCCCCAAGTATCGCTGAGTAAACATAATAAGGATTTATGTAAAGAAGTGAGGCATCCATTAAACCCAGGTAATCAAAGTAAATTATACCTGTCATGGCAGTGATGGCGGCAGTAAAAAACACTTTAAGTACAACAAAGTCATAGCCGAAGAATGTTCCCATGATTTTTCTTGATGAAGAAAACCCGGAGGATTCAAGTGCAAATCCAAATCCCATACCCAACAGTACAGCAATTACATTATTCCATGCTTCGGGTATTTGTTCGAGGGGAATCAGTGGTGCTATCATAATATCTCTCTTATTCGTTAAAGCTCATTTGTTTGTTTTGAATTAACAGTACTTAATTTTTAAACCTTTATAGAAGGTTACTTTCCAAAGGTTATATCCAAAGTTTCTTGAATAACCATGAAAAGACATAAGCAGAGCCAAAAATGGCCATCATAGTTATTATACCAGAGGAGGATAATACTGCCATGCCACTGAGTGCAGCCCCTGAGGTACATCCTCTTGCAAGTTGTGAACCAAAACCGAAGAGTGCACCACCTATTAAGGCAGCAACTAGTCGTGTTCTGCTCGAAATTTTTGGGGAGTGTTCAGTTTTAACTTTAAGTCGTCCCCATAAGGCACCCGAAAAGAACCCACCTGCCAGAACGCCTAATACTTCAAAGACTAACCAGTTATTCATTGGACTGGTGTCACCACTCAAGAACTGACTATAGTAATGTGATTTTTGGGCATGCTCAGGAGAAATTGCATGTACTGTAGTAACAACGGTACTTTTAACTGCTCCAGATGCTCCAAGTCCTCTGCCGGTAATGAAATAGGTGCTGAATAAAACAAGTCCAAGCAATATACCACCCAAATAAGGATTAATATAGTATGAGCCGTCTCTTTTCATTCTTTTATTTTTAAAGGGTTTTACTTTTTATAAATTGATATTCGTTTCATTGTTTTCAGGAAAACTAATTCGCAAATTCAATTTATTTTATTCTGAATTAGCTTCACTGATTTTTAATGCTGCTTGCCCAAAAATGATGGGTTAATATAATTAATACAAATATCTCGTAATTTGTCCTGCTTCTACCATTATAAATCTGAAAAGAAAACCTCCAATGAGAATGAGGATTACGGGAACAATGACGGGCATGTGAATTCCAATGCGATCCATAATTTCCAATATCGCAGGAAAGACCATTCCCAGAATTACCACAAATACCCAGAATGGAACGGTGAATGGTCCGCCAAGGAATAGTTGAGCAGCTGCTATCTGAGTTTGACTACCAGCTTGAAATCCCATTATCATATGGGTAATAAAGAAGAGTTCAATTACAATCAGCAATAAATCGATACCTGATATTAAACGTCTTTCTACAGCCGACTTACTCATGATAAGTATGGTAGCTGCGCCTGTTGACATTCCCGAAACAAGAAATAGTGGTCCAAGAATGCTGGTATTCCATAGTGGTCGGGCATTAAAAGCTGAGAGAAGTATTCCGGTATATATACCTAGTATAACAGATAAAACTATGATAACCCAGGCCAGTTCAACTCTGTGTTTAATGATGTAGTTTTCAATGGTATCCAGAAATCTGAATTTCCATTCCCATCCGGGTTTAAGTTCTTTAGCATAACTTGCCACCCATATTATTGAAAGTGGAGTGATTGCCAATAGAACCCATGCACCCCACGACATAGGTGATTGAATACGGAATGTGGTATAGAGTCTCCAGAAAAACAGCTGATGCTTAAGATCGAGAAACAATGCCAGTAGTCCAACTATCAAAGCTATGGGGGCTACAATTGGAGCATACTTAACAGTTGCCGGCATTTTATCGGCTTTTCCTATTATCGTGAACAGAGCTGCAAAGAATAAAATTCCTGCTGCCAATCCTCCCAAAAAGAGGTATACAGGTATTTGCCAGTGCCAGATATTCAGGTAAGGGTCAATATTTGGAATATTGCGTCCGCTTACAAATATTTCTTCATTCATTTCTTTCTCTGTTTAGATGATTATACTAAATAGAAGATCTGTGGATTAGTCCCTGCTTCAGGGGCAAGTGTCTTGTATTTTCGTGTAGCAAGCATATGGGAAATTTCAGAGTTTGAGTCATCAATATCACCAAAATACATACTCTTTGTTGGGCAAACCATTACACATGCAGGATTAAGTCCTTCAACTAGTCTATGATTACAGAAGGTACACTTATCAACATATCCTTCCGGATGAGAGTATCTTGCGTCATATGGGCATGCCTGTATGCAGGCACCACATCCAATACACTTGTTATGAGTTACAATGACCACACCTCCTTCTACAATATGACTTGCTCCGGTTGGACAACATCGAACGCAGGGGGCATTATCACAATGATTGCATCTTTCTGATCTGATCTCAAGACCTACTTCGGGGTATGTACCATGCACACTTTCAACCACCCAATCGCGGCAAAAGCCCAATGGTACATTGTTTTCCATCTGGCATGCAATGACACAATCACTGCAACCAACGCATTTCAGCGTATCAACAGCCATGGCATATCTCATATGGCAACCTCCTTATTCTCTGATGATGCTTTTGAAGTGAAAGTAACAAAGTTCCCCCGCATTCCAGTTCCTCCCATTAGCGGGTCAATCATTACGTTTGTTATTAACTCAGTATCATTTGCACCCTTACCAAATGCTCTCGAGAGTTCTTTTCGGTTATGGCCAAAACCATGAACCATATACACTGAATCCCATCTTATTCGTTCGGTAACCCTTATTTTAATAGGGAAATCAGATGTTATTCCATCCTGATTTTTAAGGTAAGTGTACTTACCTTCTTCAAGTCCCCATAGAGCAGCAACTTTAGGATGCACCCATAAACTGTTTTCATGCATCAAATCGGTCAGGTTGGCATTATTTGCCGTTCTGCTAAAAGTATGCATTGGGGCTCTTCCATAAATTAGCCTGTAAAATCCTTGTTCGGGTTCAGGGTGAGGAGTATAAACCGGTATAGGATCAAAACCTGCTGCTGCCAGTGAAGAAGAATAAAATTCAATTTTTCCTGATGGAGTATTGAATTTATAATCTTCAGAAGGATCTATATAAGGACTGCTGTTTTTACGAGGCAATACGATGACTCCTTTGTTTTTAAGTTCTTCAAATGAATACCCTTTTTGCTCAAGTTGCCATTTGATCACTTCCTCAAAATCATTGTAGTTATAAAATTCATGTAACCCGAGTCGTTCACCAATCTGCTTAGTAATCCACCATGCTGGTTTTGAATCCCACATTGGATCTATCACAGGCATACGGAGAGCCATTGTTGGAACGCGATGAGGAGCATCGCGCAATTCATCGTACCTTTCAAGATACGTACATTCAGGCAATACAACATCAGCAAAGCCGGTAACTTCAGTAGGCATTGTGTCAACCACAACTACAAACTCCAGATCCTGAAGAGCTTTCATGATTTGACTCTTCAATGGAATTGCCATTGGAAGATTAGTACCTGCTATAAACCATGCTTTAATCGGGTATTTGTTTTCTTCAGAAATTATACTTGCATCAATGAAACTATTTGAAACTGACATAGAAGCAAATGGATATTTACCATTCAATACTTCGTGCCATGACCATGCAGGTTTAGGGAATTCAGGATGTGGGAATTCAGGAATACCTGCCCCTTCTTTCATAAAGAATCCTCCACGTGCACCCCAGCTTCCCAACAGTCCGTTTAATATGGCAATTGCTCTTGATCTTTGAGCATCATCACCATACCAGGTTACATGACGACCAGGATGAATAATCACTGATGGAGCGGCATCAGCTATCTCTTTGGCAGTAGTCCTGATCAACGATGGTTCTATTGTTGTTATTCCATAAGCCCATTCAGGTGTAAACGGTCTAACATGTTCTTTCAACTGCTCAAGTCCCATGGTATGTTTGGCAACATAAGCTTTATTGTACAACTCATCAAAGACCAATACGTGTATCCACGACAAGAGAAGTGCTATGTCTGTTGCAGGTTTAATAGGCAACCAGTACTTAGATTTATTGGCTGCTATTGATAATCTTGGATCAACAGTAATGATTGTTGCTCCTTTATCTATAGCATCCGAAAATTCCTGTACCTGGGCATTGTGCATATTCTCTCCAATATGTGATCCAATAAGTACAAGGCACCTGGTATCACGAATATCGGTTGGTTCTGGACTCCCAATTTGTGATCCAAAAGTAGTTTCGAATCCTGTTTCTCTTGGACCTCTGCATTGGGCAAATGAAGGTGCTGTTATAGTGGATGAGCCAAATGATTTTAATAAGTGACTAAATTGAGTACCAGGGGATCCGTGATTAAATAATGCGATGCTCTCAGGTCCATTTTTTGCAGCTATCTCTTTCATCCTGCTTGCAATAAGGTCTAATGCCTCTTCCCAGGATGCCTGACGGTATGTTTGTTTACCATTCTTTTCTACTCTGATAAGAGGTGTCTTTAAACGGTCATCATCATATACCATTCCAATTCCACCTGTACCACGGGGACAAAGCCGACCATTACATTGAGGATCATCATTATTGCCGGTCAATTTTAAAATTTTACCGTTTTCATCTACATGTGCCCATGCTGCACATTTCCAGAAACAAACTTCGCAATATGTAGGCACAAGTCTGACTCCTTTATTTGTTTTGCCGTTTATCTCTGCTGCAAAAAGTGGTAAACCTAAGTTCCACTTGTCGCTCTGAGTTGCAATGGCTGCAGCACCGATTCCAAGGGCAGAGATCTTAATAAACTCTCGTCTTGTCTTCATTTACTTTGTAATGAATGGAATGAGTTGTTAGTTTTAAGGCAAATGTAGTTATTTATAAAAAATTATTAAAAACCAAGAATTACTGTGAAAATTTCTAATAAGCTTAAATACAGATATATACATGTAATTTAGTAAATCTGTCATTTAAATGGAATTGTAAAATAATTCTAAATAGTTGAAACACAGCGAACTAAACTAATAAATTTAGACAAACTTTAAATAGGTGATAAACTGGTATTTTTTAATTTAGATTCTAAAAATCAGATGGTTAATAATAAATTTCAATTACAATTCTGCCAGTCAGGCTAAGCGGGGTAGCTCATATTTCTTAATTTTGCAGCAATAATGCACATTATGAAAATTGGTACAACTGATTTGGGTGACTTTCCGGTATTATTAGCACCTATGGAAGATATTACCGATCCTCCATTCAGGCTCATTTGCCGTGAAATGGGAGCTTCAGCGGTAGTTACTGAATTCATAGCAGCCGATGGATTGATCAGGGATGTAGATAAAAGTATCCGTAAACTCGACTTCAATCAGGCTGAAAGACCTATAGGCATTCAACTTTTTGGGAATACCGTTGAATCAATGGTAAATGCAGCAAGGATTTCAGATGAAGCTGATCCTGACTTCATTGATCTTAATTTTGGATGTCCGGTAAGGAAGATCGTAAACAAGGGTGGAGGCGCTGCTCTTCTTCAGGATATTCCTTTATTATTGTCCATCACTAAAGAGGTGATAAAAGCAGTAAAAAAACCGGTAACTGTTAAAACAAGACTTGGTTGGGATGAAAAGTCAAAGATCATTGTAACTCTGTCTGAGCAATTACAGGATTTAGGAATTGCCGCACTCACTATTCACGGTCGCACTCGTTCACAATTGTATTCAGGCGTGGCCGACTGGACTCTTATTGGAGAGGTAAAGAATAATCAAAGGATGCACATACCAATAATTGGAAATGGAGACATTACAACAGTTGAAGACGCTTCTTATGCACGAAATAATTTTGGTGTTGATGGCATAATGATTGGCAGAGGTGCCATTGGTAATCCATGGTTGTTTCGCGATATCAGGCATTTTTTCTTGACAGGTGAAAAGCCCTCTCCTCCAACTCTCGTTGAAAAGATTGCCATTTGTCGCAGGCATCTCCTTGATTCAGTGCAATGGAAAAGTGAAATAACAGCATTACTTGAAACCCGCCGTCATTATTCTCATTATTTTAAAGGGTTACCGGATTTTAAAAGTTATAGAATGAAGTTAATGACAGCAGTAACTGTGAATGAGGTTCTCAATATTCTTGCTGATATTGACTCAAACTATAGCATGCGCATAATGTAGTATGCTCTGGTACATAATAATCAGTAGTAAAGAAGTCATATTCAATTATTAGCTGCATTAGTTAATAAATAAGCGCATTTTTTTGAAATTATATTCTATTAATTTGAGGAATATTTTTTTTGTAATTTAGCCTAAAATCCCAATCATGAGTGAAGAACCATTCAGAATATTTCTTGTAGAAGATGACACTATTTTCTCAAAGATACTTTCATACCACTTGTCGTTAAATCCCGACAATCATGTGGAAGTTTTTCCTGATGGTAAGAGTATGATCAAGAATCTTTACAAGAATCCCAATTTGATTTCTCTTGATTACAATTTACCTGATATGACAGGGCTTGAAGTTTTGAAGCAGGTAAAGGAGTTCAATCCTGAAACTCCGGTAGTAATAGTATCAGGGCAACAGGATTTGGCAACCGCAATAGAACTTCTGAAAAAGGGAGCTTACGATTATATTCTAAAGGATCAGGATACTAAAGAGCGACTCTGGAATATAACCCGCAACATCCGCGAAAACCTGCAATTAAAACAAAAGATTGCGGTGCTTGAAGAAGAGATAGGTAAGAAATACGAATCGGGTAATTTAATTAAGGGTAATAGTGTAGCAATTAACAAGGTTTTCACACTCATTGAAAAAGCTGCAAAGACAAATATTGTTGTTTCAATCTATGGTGAAACAGGAACAGGGAAAGAACTGGTAGCAAAATCTATACATTTTGGATCGGCCAGAAGCAAGAAACCTTTTGTTGCGGTTAACGTAACTGCCATTCCCCGTGAGCTCATTGAAAGTGAGATGTTCGGTCATGAGAAAGGGTCTTTCACCGGTGCAGCTAACAGAAGGATCGGACGGTTTGAAGAAGCAAATAAAGGAACCCTCTTTTTAGATGAGATCGGAGATATGGATCTCAACATGCAATCAAAATTATTGCGCGTACTTCAGGAAGAGGAAGTAACACGTGTTGGTGGAAATGAAGTAGTTAAACTTGATGTAAGAGTAATTGTTGCAACACATAAAAATCTTCAGGAACTTGTAAAGCAGGGCCTTTTCCGCGAAGATCTTTATTACCGCTTGCTCGGATTACCCATTAACCTGCCACCTTTGCGCGACAGAGGTAATGATATAGCATTGCTTGCCAGGTTCTTTGTTGATGAATTTTGTGCTAAAAACAAAATGAAGAAACTGTCTATTTCTCCTAAGGCTGTAATGAAATTACAGAAATATCCCTATCCCGGTAATGTAAGAGAATTGAAAGCTATAATGGAATTAGCTGCAGTAATGACTAACACCAACACCATTGAAGATACCGACATATCATTCAGCACAACCAGCATGACTCAGGATTTCTTGTATGAAGAAACTACCCTTGAAGAATACAATAAGCGAATCATAAATCACTTTCTTCAGAAGTATGACAATAAAGTCCGTTTAGTGGCTAAGAAACTTGATATCGGGAAAACTACAATATACAGAATGATGAGTGAGGAGAAACTCTGATTAAATACAGTAAGTTATAAAAGTAAAAAAAGCCTCAAAAGTCATATGACCTTTGAGGCTTTTAACTTATTGAGAGATTGATTAAATCAATCCTTTAGCATGCTTATCACTGATAACCTTAAGCATATCAACTGTCATTTTCTCAAGGTTCCATTTAGGATTCCAACCCCATTCTTTGCGTGCGCATGTGTCGTCCATACTATTTGGCCATGAATTGGCAATAGCCTGTTTCATTGGTTCAACTTCGTATGACATTACGAAAGAAGGCAGATGTTTCTTAATCTCAGCTGCAATGATTTCAGGATCAAAGCTCATAGCGGTGACATTAAAAGAGTTTCTGTGAACTAACTTTGAAGGGTCAGCTTCCATTAGATCAATAGCAGCATCAATAGCATCGGGCATATACATCATATCGAGGAAAGTTCCTTTGCCTAATGGGCAAGTGAATTTACCATGTTTGATTGCTTCATAGTAAATTTCAACTGCATAGTCAGTTGTACCACCACCAGGAAGAGTAACATTTGAGATAATACCCGGATAACGTACTGAACGTGTGTCAACACCGAATCTTTTATGATAGTAGTCACTTAGCAATTCACCGGTAACTTTTGTAACACCGTACATGGTTTGTGGCCTCTGTATTGTATCTTGTGGGGTATGATCAAGTGGAGTACCACCACCAAATGCGCCAATTGAACTTGGGGTAAAAAGAGCACAATTAAACTCGCGCGAAACTTCAAGGCAGTTCATTAAACCTCCAATACCTACATTCCATGCAGCAAGTGGTTTACTTTCACCCACTGCAGAAAGGATGGCAGCAAGATTATAAATAGTATCTATTTTATATTTTTTTACTGCATCAGCAATTTGCTCCATATTGGTGGCATCAACAATTACAGCAGGGCCCGATTCAAGTAATTCACCGGTTGGTTTGGTTGATCTGTAACCGGCAACAACATTATTATTACCGTATCTCTTTCTAAGTTCGAGGGTAAGTTCTGAACCAATCTGGCCCACTGAACCAATAACTAAAATGTTTTTCATCTGCGTTTGAAGGTTTTATCTGTTTTGTGAATCTGTTAACAGTACGAGTTCGCAAAAGTACAATTTTTTGACAAAAAGCCTAAATAAATTAATGGATTGAACGATTCAGAGAAGGTGTATTAATCAGCTGATAATCAATATACTTAATAAATACTAAATAAATATTAAAAAGGATGTTCAACTGCTTCAAAAGTAATATCTTTGCGCATTGTTAATTAACGAACAATCAAATAACATAAAAAATCGAATCATTATGTACGATCGCGTTCAAGCTTACCTGCAGGAAGAACTAAACGGTATTAAAGAAGCCGGGCTGTTTAAAAATGAGCGGGTTATCACTTCTCCCCAGGGAGCAGAAATTAAAGTTAATTCAGGTGATGAAGTTCTTAACTTCTGCGCCAATAACTACCTTGGTTTGTCGAACAATCCCAAGCTGATTGCTGCTGCAAAAGAAGCTCTCGACACTCACGGATACGGCTTATCATCTGTAAGATTTATTTGTGGTACTCAGGATCTTCACAAAACTCTGGAAGCTAAAATAGCTGAGTTTTTTGGTACAGAAGATACTATTCTTTATGCTGCTTGTTTTGATGCTAATGGTGGTGTATTTGAACCATTATTAGGTGAAGATGATGCTATCATTTCCGACTCACTTAACCATGCTTCCATTATTGACGGTGTCAGGTTATGTAAAGCAGTTCGCTATCGTTACAATAACTCCGATATGGCTGACCTTGAAGAACAACTTAAAACTGCTCAGGCTCAACGTTTTCGTTTAATCGTTACCGACGGCGTTTTCTCAATGGACGGCAATGTTGCTAAAATGGATCAGATCTATGCTCTTGCTCAGAAATACGATGCTATGATCATGGTTGATGAATGTCATTCAGCTGGCGTTGTAGGTGCTACCGGAAGAGGTGTTACCGAACTGCATAATCTCCGCGGAAAAGTTGAAATCATCACCGGTACATTAGGTAAAGCATTTGGTGGTGCTATTGGTGGTTTTACTACCGGTAAAAAAGAAATTATTGGAATGCTTCGTCAGCGTTCACGTCCTTATCTTTTCTCAAACTCAATTCCTCCAATGGTTGCCGCTGCCGGAATTAAGATGTTTGATATGATGAGTGAAACCAACGATCTTCAGGACAAACTGCACGAAAACACTGCTTACTTCAGTCAGAAGATGATGGAAGCCGGCTTTGATTGCAAACCAACACAGAGTGCTATCGTTGCTGTTATGCTCTATGATGCAAAACTATCACAGGAAATGGCTGCCAAACTTTTACAGGAAGGCATCTATGTAATCGGTTTCTATTATCCGGTTGTTGCTAAAGGACAGGCACGTATTCGTGTTCAGGTATCAGCTGCCCATACCCGTGAGCATCTTGATAAATGTGTTGCCGCTTTCACTAAAGTAGGTAAAGAACTTGGTGTTTTAAAACCTGTTTCTTCATGTGGTTGTGGCTGTAGCTGCAAATAATAAATCACATAAGTATATCAGGTGATTTCTCTTATTTATTTTCATAAGAGGATATACTAAAGGTTTTACAAGATAATTAATAACGAAGACTGCTTTTTGTGGTCTTCGTTTTTTTTATGCTCTTAAGAATAAATATAAATATAACAAGAGCACTCTTCAGGGGGTAGGATTGTTTCATATGTGACCGTCACTATAGATAGTTTCCCCAAGATTTTATTAAGTAAATAACTTGAAGAAAAGATTGGTTAATTGTCAACAAAGTGACCATATTTTATCCTGTTTACTGGTGACAAGAAAAATAAGAGAACTCTTGGAAGTTTTTTTAAAGTTAGACTAAAGTTGATCAAAATTGGGACTGAAGTCGTATATCATACGTATTTTATACGTATTTCATACGTATTTCGTACGTGTACACACGTATAAAATACGTACAAATAACGGTTGAAATACGTATAAAATACAACTCCAACATTACCTTGGTACAAGTTCTTATACTACCTTTTTAAAATCAATAGCCAAAAGAGATAATTAATATCATTTCTCATCTTTGTAAGTAAAGAGGGGTTTTCCTCCCACATAAGTGAAAATAGATTGTTATATTTGATGTTTATCAGCAAGGAACTAATACAAAATAGATGAAGATAAAATTTTTAGGTGCAGCCAGAGAGGTTACGGGCAGTAAGCATCTGCTCAGCACTGCAAGCGGTAAGAAAATATTACTTGATTGTGGGATGTTTCAAGGCAAGGGTCTTGAAACTGAGGGGATGAACAGGGCTATTGGCGTTGAACCCGGAGAAATAGACCATATCATTTTAACACATGCTCATATTGACCATTCCGGAATAATCCCATACATGTACAAGATGGGGTTTCGTGGTTCAGTGGTAAGTACTAATGCTACAAGAGATTTATGTGCAATCATGTTGCCTGATAGTGGTTTTATACAGGAAACAGATACTGAAAGGTTTAACAGGAAAAGAGCTAAACAGGGATTGCCACCTGTTGAACCGCTTTATACAAAGGAAGATGCTGATAAGTGTATGGAGCTATTCATTGGGGTCCCTTATAATAGAAAATTTCAAATTGATTCTAATATCAAAATTCGATTTACTAACACAGGACATATGCTGGGAAGCGGCGTGGTAAATCTTGATATACTTGAAAATGGCAGACTCATACGCGTTGCATATACGGGTGACATTGGAAGATATCAAAATAGAATATTAAGACCACCTGACCCATTTCCACAATGTGACTATCTTATTACCGAATCAACTTATGGAGATAAGCTTCATCCGGCAATGCAGGATGCTGAAGTTGAATTACTGAGGGTAGTAACCGAAACATGTGTTAATAAGCAAGGGAAACTAATTATACCTTCATTTGCTATTGGCAGGTCACAAGAACTTGTGCAGATGTTTAATAACTTTTATAATGAAGGCAAGCTGCCCAAAATAGAAATTTATCTCGATAGCCCTCTTGCTATTGATGCAACAGGTATTTTCAGAATCCATCCCGAATGCTTTAACCAGGAAGTGCTGGATGTAATGGAGAAGGATCCTGATCCTTTTGGATTCAAAAGTCTTCATTACATTAGAAAAGCCGAAGAGTCAAAAGAATTGAATAATCACGCTGAGCCTTGCATCATTATTTCATCATCAGGTATGATGGAAGCAGGAAGAATAAAGCATCACCTTGCTAATAACATTGAGGACAAGAAAAATACTATTCTGGCTGTTGGTTACTGTGCACCAACAACATTAGGAGCAAGAATATTAAGAGGGGATAAGGAAATATCAATCTTCGGCGAAAAGTATCAGGTAAGGGCCGATATAGAAAGAATAGAAGCATTAAGTGGACATGGCGATTACAATGAGATGTTAGAATATATAAAATGCCAGGATAAAAAGCAGGTACAAAAGATATTTTTAGTTCATGGAGAAATTGGACCGCAATCATTTTATAAGGAGAAGATAGAGGAGGCTGGCTTTGGAGAAGTCATGATTCCAAAAAAAGGAGATGAGGTTACCTTGTAATACATAAACAAAAAAAGGCTGCCAAATTTAATTGACAGCCTTTTTACTTTTAATTAACTATGAAATATTTATTCAGCTGCAGCTGCTTCATGAGCTCCTGCAGCTTTTCGTGTAGAATAGTTGATTTTAAATGCACCAACCTTACGTAGTTCTTGCTTTACATCAGTAACAACACCCATCCTTACATCAGAGTCAACTTTCAAAGAAGTGGTAAGCAATTGCCTGTCTGCTTCGTCACGTTGTTCTCTCTCCGAATAAATGTATTCTGGTATATCACTTACACTCCTAAAGCTGTCATTAAGCTGAATACGGGTTTCTGTCCCATATATTTTTGACTGTGTAGGAGGACCAATGTAGATAAAGCTAACTAAAGACTTCTTTTCAAGTTTTTGAACTTCAGTAGCAGTAGGAGCAACTATCTTTACTTTCAAAGTAACATCACGCATTTGAGTGGTTACCATATAGAAAATGAGGATAATAAAAATGATATCAGGCATTGAACCAGTACTGATTGCAGGCAATTCCCTTGCGCCTTCTTTCTTAAACCTTGACATTACTTGTTTCCTCCTACATCTTCGGGTTCTGCTTCAGATATTGCAACAGGAATAGCTTTCTGAACAGCTTCAGCTTCCTTTTTAGAAAGTTCACTGAACTTTTTATTGAATTTACTCCTTGCAACTTCATCACGTAATTCATTGATAGCGGCAGTTAACTCGTTTTGTACTTTAATATACATTTTATAAGAAGTGCCGCGGTCGTTCTTTAGAGAGATGATACCTTTAGATACCTGAAATACTCCTAAACCAGGGATCTGTTCTTCTCTTTTTTCAGGAAGGTTAGGATCATTATTAGGATTACTTAGGAATCGTTTAGTTTCATCTTTGAGGGTACTAATATTCCCGAGTCGTCCGTCAATCATTAATCTGTCGTTTTTATTAACGAGCACATTAAAAACATTACGGGCGTTAACATCGGGCGCCTTAGCATTTGGGTCAGGCATCGGTGGCAACCTTCTTGAAATCCCCGAGTCAGTATCCATTGTTGTAGTAACAATGAAAAAGATCAAGAGAAGGAAGGCTATGTCGGCCATCGAACCTGCATTTATTTCAGGTGCTTTTTTTGCCATATTACTTTTTTCCTAAGGATATTATTTTAACCAATTGGAAATTTGAGAGTATATTATGCTTATCACCACTGCGCCAAAAATGATGTATGTGGCAATTAATCCACCTCCAATAGCCTTTGATAAATTGGGAGAGATTCCCATTTTTTGATAGAATGCACCAGTTTCAGCAGGTGAAACTGAATACGCGATCAGGAAAAGAATTACTAAGCCTAATACGCTTAATAATGTACCTCTTGCAGCTTTTAAGTTACCAACCATTTGTATGACTGGAAACACTATTGCCCCAACAACAGCAGCTATTATGAGGATATACATTATTACAAAACCAATATTAATTGCTGTATCCATATTGCTTAAGCTTTAGCATTTTTGTTTTTAACAAGGATATCCATGAAAGAAATAGTAGCATCTTCCATTGAGTTTAAAATACCTTCAACCTTAGATAATATATAGTTGTAGAAAACTTGAAGAATAATAGCTGTTATAAGTCCAAATACGGTTGTAATAAGAGCAACTTTCATACCGCCGGCAACAATAGTCGGTGAAATATCACCTGCAGCTTCAATAGCATCAAAAGCCTGAACCATCCCTACAACAGTACCAAGGAATCCGAGCATAGGTCCGAGTGCGATAAACAAAGCAATCCATGAAAGATTAGCTTCTAAACGTCCGGTTAATACTCCACCATAAGAAACGATTGATTTTTCTACCATTTCAAGTCCTTCATTATATCTGTCAAGACCCTGATAGAAAACACTTGCTACAGGTCCTCTTGTATTCTTACAGATTTCCTTTGCTGAACCAACACCTTCAGTTTCAAGAGCTGTTTCAATCTTATTAAGAAGCTTTTGAGTGTTTGTTGTTGATAAGTTAAGATAAAGGATTCTTTCAATTACTAATCCTAAACCAATAATAAGACAAAGAAGGATTGGGAACATCCAAAGAGCACCTCCTTCAATAAATTTTATTTTAAGTACCTGATGAAATGACTGAGGAGCAGCTTGATCAGCTACCACGCTTTCTGGTGCAGCGGCCTGTGCTGCCGTATCAACCTTTGCAGTTGTATCAGTAGCTACTTGTTCAGTTTGTGCAGGATTTTGATCCTGTGCTATAACAGTATTGATTACTCCAAAAGTGAGCATTCCGGCTACTGTTAAAAATGCAACTAATTTTTTCATAGTTAATTGTTGTTGTTTTTGTTGATAAAAATTGAACTTGATTTATTTTTCGTTTAATGCATTACTATTTCAAAAATTAAACTACAAATGCGGAGAGAATGGGATTCGAACCCATGATACGCTTGTGGCGTATACACACTTTCCAGGCGTGCGCCTTCGACCACTCGGCCATCTCTCCGTAACAGGCTCAAAGT
>JBLMZZ010000196.1:0-27857 GCA_050259095.1 Omnitrophica WOR_2 bacterium
TATTCCTCCGTATCATAATAATGCAGTATGGCCTTTTGTGCAATCCTTTTGGACAAAAGCTGGTGCAAAGGCTGGTAATGAACAATCAGTCATTAACAGTATCAGCGCAATCTATCGTCCCTCAGCATTGTTTTTGACTAATAAAGAGAACTTCGTTGCCGAAACAGGCGATTTTAATGGCACACAGATCAATAGTAGTGTTATGCTATGGAGCCTTTCAGGAAATATTAGTCTGGTTCATAAGGTACTCTTTGGCATTGACTTTGAACCTCAGAAACTTACCTTCAATCCTTTCGTTCCTCAATCATTGAAAGGTCACAGGGTTCTTAGTAATTTTAAATATCGTGATGCCATTTTATCCATTGAGATGGATGGATTTGGAAATAAAATAAGCTCCTTTGAGCTTGATGGAAAACAGATGTCAGTATTTGAGTTTCCGGATTCATTGAAAGGAAACCACTCCATAAAAATCAAATTGAATGATCAGTTACCGGAATTATCAGTGAATATGCAACCTATAATTTTTGAAGCTTTTGAAGCAGAACCTACCGAACCTCCTACAAAAAAGGAGATTATCTATCAGGCAGAAGATTATGCTGCAAAGTCTACACTACCTTATAAAGATTATAACGGAAATGGTTTTATTGAAATAAGCAATACTACAAACAGAGGTATAACAATACCGGTTAACCTTGATACTGAAGGGGATTACTATATTGATTTCAGGTATGCTAATGGCAATGGACCTGTGAATACTGAAAATAAATGTGCAATACGTACATTATCAGTGGATGGTAAACAAATAGATGCATTGGTCTTTCCACAAAGGGGAAAGGATGAATGGTCTAATTGGGGCTATAGTAATGCCCTGAAAGTTCCAATGAAAAAAGGGAAGCACTTGATTACACTAACTTTTGAAGAAACCAACAATAACATGAATATCACGATCAATCAGGCAATGATTGATTACATGCGTGTTAGGTTGTTTTAAATGGTTATTTCAAGGTCATTTTATAAGTGGCAGATCATTTAAGACTCATACAATGGGATTTTATCAATTTCACTCGCCAGTTCCTTATCTTTAATAAGCATACCCTGGGTGAGAGCTTCAGCTTTGATCTTATCATTATCCTTTTGTAATTCCTTTATATTAATCTGCTTAGCGCGTTTTTCAATTGCGGGATTTAATTTCTCCGATTTCTCAAACTCAATTACCTTCTCATGAATATCGGGAGGAAGAATAGATTCACATGAATAGGCAAGTTCAAATACCAGTCTGGCAAAATAGCTATCAATCTGTACTCTGCGTTTTGATAAATGGGCAAACTTTCCAATGATTCTGCAGATATTCTCACGGTCTTCCGGGTCAAGCTGTTCAGCAAACTCATATTGTTCAATCTTCTTTAAACTGAGAATCACCGGTTCAAGCGCATCAATTGAGATTACAAATACCGTATAATCGGCAAGATTAAAAACAAACTGTTCAAGAGTTTCCAGTGTGTTGGACGGAACTACCAAAAATACCTCTTTCTTAACTGACTCTTCCTTAATATACTTACCGGCAGATTCAGACTGGGTTTTAAGATATTGAGGAAGATTTGCAAGATTATCCGAAGCAGGACTTTTGGCATCAAATACAATATACTCTCCTGCTATTTTGATAGTATTGTCGGGTGTTCCTTTAAAAGGAACTTTCTCAATATATTCAATGGTATGAAGATCACAGATTTGTTTAATCCGAAGTTTAACATTTCTTTGGTGTTCCGACCATAATTTCTTCATTTGAATCATGCGATCCTTCTCTGCCTCATGACGTTCCTCCACTTCTCTGTTACGATCGTTAAGAACTTGTTCCTGTAAACGCTGCAGTGAAGCAACTGCATTTGAATGCTCGGCTTTACGGCTATCTTCAGCAGTCACAAGTTGAGTGTTAAGTTTCTTAGTATTTGCCAGATCACTTTCAATATGAATAATTTTTTCTTTAAGAGCTGTAAGATCATTAATGAGATCAGCATTGTTGGTTTTGAGGTTTTGGATGGATTCAGCCATAGTGGCATTGTCCTTCTTTAGTTTATCATTTTCCTCAGAACGTGTATTCAAATTTTCTTTCAGCAGCCTTAAATCGGATGTTATTGTGTTGATTTGATTATTAAGAGCACCGGTAAGTGTCTTTTCAGAAGCAAGGTCATTGGATAATTGTGCTATTCTCATGTCCTTTTCCGGAAAGAGTCCATTAAGTCTGGCAATCTCACTCTCTTGCTTTACAGAGGTTTCACGGGTGAGCATAAAGTCTTTGTTAACGTTCGATTTCTCGCTTTCTATCCTTGAAAGATCAGATTTCATCATGTCAATACCGGTAATAAGCCCTTGTAAATCTGATGCTGCATCAACAAGTAATGATCTGATTATATGCCAACGGAATAACCTGTCGAAGAGTGAAAATGATTTGATTCGTTCAATTAACCTTTTAAGATTTTCAGCACTATTTGTTTCCATGATTCAGTATTTCAGATAGTTTTTAAAATTACAAGTTTTAAGATTTTAATAAGGATGTGTTCATAAATAAAAGTACTGCAAAATACTAAGAGACTATGACAAACGGTGTCGCTTACTAGTAATATTAACCAAAACATGTAAATATTACTTAAAATGGTGAAAGACAAGTTGATACAAAATTTGCCAATTTTGCAAATTCATTTTAATCGAATAGTATTAACACTAAAAAATACCATAAAATGGCAGAAATAAAAATTGAAAAGAGAAAACCCATCTGGCCATGGGTACTTGCAGGTCTTGTAGTAGTTGCGCTGGTTGGTTATTACCTTCTTTCTGACAATAACAATAGGTCGAACAGACATGAATCAGCATATAATACTACTAACGACCAAACTAAAATGAGAACCGATAGGGCCAAAATAGGAACCGATAAAGAAAAGCGGACTAATATCGGCATTCAAAATCAAAAACCGGTTGCTGCTTTCATTAATTATGTTAATTCCGACATTGAGCATAAGGACTTAAACCATGAAAAAGTAAGTAAGGCTTTTGAACAATTAACAGCTGCAACAAATGAAGTAGCAAATGAAACAGGTCATAAATCAATTGCCAATATTGATAAAGTAAAAATGCATGTTGGTATGATCGAGAAGAATCAGTCGGATACAGCTGTTGCTCGCAACATCAAAGAAAGTGCTGAAATATTATCAGCTGAGCTTCAGCAACTGCAAAAAGATAAATTTCCTGATCTAAATAAGGAAGCTCGTAAGCTGAAGAATTCATCTGAATCAATTAAAACTGGCAAGCCGGCGCTTCAACAGAGTGATGAAATTAAATCATTTCTTGCTGATGCAGCTGATTTATTAGAAAAAATGGATTAATCAGAAATCCTAAAATACAATTATTAATCACTCAAAAAATAGAAAATATGGCATACGAAAATAAGGATCACCACGATAAAGTTCTTTATTACCTGGATGAACTATCAGGATATAAAGTAGCCTCTGAAGACAACGATGTAAGAGGCTGGGAAGTAGTTGACCCTCTTAACCGTACCATTGGTGAAGTAGATAACCTGCTGGTAAATAAGAATACAGAGCGGGTAGTTTACCTTGATGTGGAGATTGATGATTCATTGGCAGAGGAAATAACGAAATCAAATGATCGCCCTTCAGCACAAACCCATGAATTTGTAAATGAAGAAGGTGAAAATCATCTGATTATCCCGGTAGGAACGGTTACACTTGATGAAGATAATAAGAAGGTTTACGCGAAGGATATTGCATACGAGAGATTCCTTCATGCTAAATGGATAAAAAAAGGAACGCCAATAGACCGCGATTATGAAACCAGAACATTCAAGAACTATTTTCCTGAAGAATCAGACGTTCGAATGGATGAAGATTTCTATGATCGCAGGGAATTCAGACACAGATCTTAGTGAATGGTTGAATTAATAGAGCAAAAGCAGCTGTCTCTTTCGAGGCAGCTTCTTTTTTTTAATTAACTTAAAGATTGCAATATTTCAACATATAAAAATTATCGCCGATTATTTCATCTTTTTTTGGATATTCAAAATTTTATCTGTATATTTACTTTTGTTAAAAATAGTATTTAGGTAGAAAATAGGCAAGTTGTCAATGTAAAGTGTCTTAATAGAATGTCAGAAAAGCATCTGATACTATATGCAGATGATGATGAGGATGACAGAGATTTTTTCAAGTACGCCGCTAATAAATTAGGCGTTGATGTTATCACCTTCATTGACGGGAATGCACTAATTGAACATTTGAACAAAGGTCAATTAGATTCCCCAGCCATCTTATTGATTGATATTAACATGCCTAGAATGTCGGGTTTTGAATGTTTGAAAAAAATAAGAGAAACCGAAAAAATCAAAGAGTGGCCTGCCATAATTTACTCAACCTCTAATGACGATATGGATATGATTGCCGCTCAGGAAGCCGGTGCTGATATGTATATTGTTAAACCTTCAAACCTTGATATTCTTCAAGAAATTGTAAGCTATGCTATTTCAATCGACTGGACTGTTAAGTCAACGCCCAGAAAATTTATTAAGTTTTTGAAGAGATAATTTCCAGACACTTCTAATATTTCTGAATAGTTAAATTTCCAACCACTTTTATGTGCTTAAAGTACTTTGTTATTGGTCTATTCAATGCCTGAAAATATTTTTATGCATATACCGAACTTATTGTAAATTTAGTGTGATAAAAACCAAATCATCATGAAAAGAAATATTTATAAAGTAATTGCAATTATAACATTGATCATGAGCCTCTTTACATCAAAATCTTTTTCTCAGACAGATACTGATATTTCGTTACCATCACCCGACAGAACAGGTGGCAGACCTTTAATGGCATGTTTAAATGACCGCCAAAGCAGCAGGGAATTTAGCACTAAAGAACTATCAATGCAGGATATTTCAAATTTATTATGGGCAGCAAATGGAATAAACCGGGAAAAGGAAAGTAAACACACTGCACCTACTTCAATGAACAGTCAGAACATGGAAGTTTATATTATTCTTAAAGATGGTGTTTACCAATATGATGATAAGGCAAATAAGTTAAAGATGATTCAGCCGGGTAATCACATGAAAGCTGCAGGAAAGCAAGATTTTGTAGAGAAGGCAATGCTTAACGTGATTATTGTTTCAGATATGACTAAACTTGGTGATGCATCTTTAGAAAGTAAACTGCTGAATTCAGGTATTCATGCCGGTGCCATAATACAGAATATTTATCTGTATTGTGCTTCAGCAGGACTTCATACCGTTGTTAGAGCTTGGTTTGATCAGGATACTTTGTCTCAAGCACTAAAACTTTCATCAGATAAAAGAGTAATACTGGCACAGACTGTTGGATATTGAAAACACTGAATAATGGAATCTAAAAGTGATAAAAAGAGAAATCTTAAGATTCACAAAGAAGTGAGAAGATTGAAGCGCGAAGAACAGCTTAAAAGTGGTGCAAAACTCACTACAAGAACAATCCCTGATAAATCAAAATATAAGAGGAAGAAAAATATAGATACTGACGAGTAATAAAATATAGGAATATTTCGGCTATTAAAGTGTAGATTTTGTACTGAAAAAAATGAATAAAAGGAAGCTAAAAATTACGAATATTCATCAGACCCGTACGAATATACATTAGAACCGTACACTTATTCATTTAGTCATGTTTTAAATTATTTCTTTTTAGATTTGCGTATGTGAAGAAGACAAGGAATTTTAAATTGAAAAAACCTATCAACCAAACCATATATTTATGAAAGCAAGACTATCAATTTTACTGCTCATTACTTTTGGGCTGTCTATCACTTCATGTGTATCATTGAAGCAATCAAACTATCCACCTGTTGCAAATCTTTCTCATAAGAGTTTTAGTCTCAAACATGAAAGAGGTTTAGCTAAAGAAAAACGCAATGGAAAAGAAGATGCTGAAATTGCAATAGCCACTGAAACTCAGGTTTCTGAATATTTGAGAACCTTGAATGATGAAAATGTAATTAACCCAATTGAAAGTAAGAGTGTTGAATCAATTGTGGTTGAGTGCAGGGAATATACTACAATGAAAGATGTAAGGGAAATTGTTCTTGCAAGTAGTGTTCAAAAAATAACCGCTCCTTTTAAGAAAAATCAGGTAAAAGTTGCAGATACTGAATATAAGATTGAAAAATTTAAAATCACTGAGAATTTACCTTCATTTAATGCAGTTTCGGGAAGTGGACTGCAACAAGGATATTCAATTGTATCTTTTATAGCAGGAATTCTTGGATTGTTCGTTGCCGCGCTTCCATTAGGAATTGTAGCCATTATTTTTGGTACTATCGGTGTAAGAAAATCATTAAGAGGTTTAGCAATTGCGGGCTTAATACTTGGAATAATTGATGTACTTGCCATTATTTTATATGTATCAGCTTATTCAGTATAATTTACTCTCAATTTGAATTATGAGACAAGGCAGCTTTGCGGCTGCCTTGTTACTTAATATTTAGTTGCAACAACATCTGATTTTTGTGAAAGAACTTCTGACAGAGATTTGTTTGTAAGAATCGATTGAACCCATGCTGTGAAATCGAATATATGTAATACCTGTTGCTCAAAAACATCCTGTTTTATAACATCAAATTCCGTATTGATCTTCTTCCAAAGGATTTCTTTCTTTTTCGATAATACAGGTATCTCTTTTTGAAGAAATCTTAAAAAGAAGCGTTCAATCTTATACCCAAGTGGATTGTTTGAAAGGTCCCTTCTTATAGATCTAATTTCATAACCAATAAGCTCAAAGTCGCCTAATTTATACAATATCATTAAATTAAACAGTCTAATGGTTCTATACAGCGGCAAATAGAAGTAATTTTTCCCTTTTATTAAAATCTGGCTCAGGAACTTGTGTGCTTTATGATACTCTCCATTACCAAAGAAAATCATCGAAGTGTAAAGGCATACTTCGGCCTGGCGGGCCATGTTTAACAGATTGAACTTGTCGTAAAGTGTTGACTTGTAATTAAGCATGTGTTCATTGGCGGCTTTAAACTCACCACAATCAATAAGCGGGAATAACTCGTACAGGAATATTAGACAGGTAAGATTAATATTGAATTCAACAGAATTACTTTCAATTTTCTGTAATTGACTAATGAAATAACCCATGCCTTCATAATTTCTAATACTACGGAGACTTTCAAGCACACCTTCAAGTGTATGTGCATAATAAACTGGGGGAGTACTCCAAAGGTGCTTATTTGATTCGAGCAAATTATTAAGTTCATAATAAGATCTCAAAGCCGATTTATAGTCACCAACACTAATCAGATAACTTGACTGGAAAAGCTGATGCAATTTAGCTATTTCAAAATTCTCGGGTGAGAAAGAAGCCACAAGACTAAGCTCACTAAAAACGAGGTCATTAAGTGCATCCTTTTGTTTTATTGACCTTGCATATCCTTTATAGGCAATCCTGTGTTTAAGAATTTCATAGAGTGATGCCTGTTCATTCACTTTGCGCAGAAACTTAAGTGATTCATTCAACTCAAATTGCTTTTGTAAAAGTTCTTTTTCATCCAATTGCGGGAAGTTAAGAGCTAATAAATATTCAAGCTCAAGTCTGCCTGCCAGTAGCATGGCATAATAGTTTTCATAACGTTTTGCCTGCTTCTTTACAGCCGACAATACTTCAAAACATTCATCAAAAAGCGATTTCTCATAAAGCACTCTTGCCTTTAGTATTTTATTGAAGAGAGAATAAAAGCTGTCCTGATTTTTCCTTAATTCCAGAAGGGTATCAAGCAAAAGCTCGAAAAGATATTTAATGGTTGTTTCAATAGCAACAGCATTACAGACCTTTAAATAGGAATTACGGATAGCATCAGGAGTTTGGTCAGTTCCCTGTTCAATGGTATCATATAGTAGCATGTATTCTGCTTTCGCCTTTTTTTTGACATACTTACTTTTAAATGCTTTCTTTTCTGAAATGCTCAGTGAACGAACTAAATTAACCAGAGTTTCAAATTTTGTCATAAGAGTTTAAATTAGCTTCTCTTGTCTGAAATTCAATTAATAAGTACTTATTTTGCAGCAATAAAGAGAAGGGACTACAAACCTATTAATTTTTCATTTACCTCATACATTATAATTACACGAATAGTGATTTTTAGGCTAATTGGATTAGCTTGAATATCAGTACAATAAATTTGTGTGCATTGGTTAATTGGAATTTTAGAATTACAGGATGATATAGTTAATTGATTTTTTTAAAGAAGCCCTTCTTAATAGATTTGTGCCTTACTAAAAGAAATGTAAATACATGCAAACTAAGAAGATAGTAGTAGTTGGTAGTTGTAATACCGACATGGTTATAAAAGCAGATCGTTTACCAATACCCGGAGAAACAGTTTTAGGGGGAACTTTTTTCATGAATCCCGGTGGTAAGGGAGCTAATCAGGCTGTAGCTGCTGCACGTTTAGGTGGAAAAGTTACCCTTATATCGAAAACAGGTAACGATGTTTTTGGAAAACAGTCGGTGATGCTCTACGAAGCTGAGAATATCAACACAAACTATATAGATTCTGATCCTAACAATCCTTCGGGTGTAGCACTCATTACAGTTGATTCATTTGGTGAAAATTGTATTGTTGTAGCTTCAGGTGCCAATGCTTCCTTGAACCGTAATGATATTGATAAGGCTGTAACTGAAATTGAAAGTAGCGACCTTGTACTCATGCAGCTTGAAATACCAATTGATACAGTGGAGTATGTTGCTGAAATGGCAAACAAGAAAGGAATTAAAGTGATTTTAAATCCTGCTCCTGCAAGAGCCTTATCAGACAAGCTTTTAAAAAACCTATATATTATTATCCCTAATAAAAGTGAGGCTGAAATTCTTTCAGGAATCAAGGTTACTGATAAAGAATCAGCACGTGAAGCCGCAGATATTATTAGCGAAAAAGGAGTTGATATTGTAGTTATTACGCTTGGTGCTCAGGGTGCACTGATCAAGGAACACGACAGGTATCATTTCGTTGATGCAATCAGGGTTGATGCAGTTGATACTACTGCTGCCGGTGATGTATTCTGTGGAACAGTATGCGTTGGATTGTCTGAAGGAAAGAACATTCTTGAATCTGTAGAAATGGCTGCCAAAGCTTCTGCCATTACAGTTACCAGAATGGGTGCCCAATCATCCATTCCTTATCGTAATGAATTATCTGCTTTTGATGAGAAAATATTAAACCACTAATGTGAAAGCTATTACTATCATGAATAAAGTGAAAATGTACTTATCAGCAATGCTGATAACCCTTTGTTTGATACTACCAACTGCACTTGTCAATGGGCAGGGCGTTAACAGTATCAGTGTGTCGGGTAAAGTTATCGATGCAGGAAGCGGTGAATTACTTACCGGGGTGAATGTAGTAGTTAAAGGTACTCAAACCGGCAGAATTACTGATGTTAACGGAAAATACAATCTGGAAGTATCAAAAGGCTCTGTGCTGATCTTCAGCTTTATTGGCTATGAAAGTCAGGAAGTTTTGGTTACTTCTAAAACAGTTGTAGATGTTGCTTTGAAACCAACTATTGAATCTCTTGAAGAAGTGGTAGTAATCGGTTATGGTTTGACTACAAAGAAAGAAATTACAGGTTCAATTGCTTCGATTAAATCCGATGATTTCAACAAGGGTGCATATAATGATCCTATTGGATTACTGCAGGGTAAAGTTGCTGGTCTGTCAATTACTAAACCAAATGGAAGTGATCCACAAGGTGAATATCAGATATTGTTGAGAGGTACTAATACTCTTACTTCCGGACAAGGACCTTTGATTATTGTTGATGGAATAGCAGGTGTTGACCTGAAGAATGTTAGTTTTGAAGAAGTTGAATCAGTTGATGTGCTTAAAGATGGTGCTGCCGCAGCTATCTATGGCACCCGGGGTTCAAATGGTGTAATCATAATAACGACTAAGCGGGCAAAATCATCACATAACCAGGTTGAGTATTCAGGTTATCTCTCAGCTCAGGTTGCCCCACGTATGGTTGATAATCTTAATGCAAAACAGTTCAAGGAAGCTATTGAGACATATGCTCCTGAAAAAGCTGGTAGTTTATATGGTGCTGAAACCGACTGGTTTAAAGAAATTACCAGACCATTACCTATAAGTCACACACATAATCTGGCTATTTCAGGTGGTAATGAGACTTTCTCACATCGTACAGTTTTATTTGTTAACCAAACAGAAGGATTACTAAAAGATAATCAATCGGACAAGTACCTGCTTAAAACCAATATCAATCAAAAAGCTCTTGGTGATCGCCTCGAACTTGATTATAACCTTAGCTATGGAATGCGCAATTACAGTCCGGCTAATTATGATTTATTTTATCAGGCCTTTATAAGAAACCCAACGTCACCGATTTATGATCCGGGAAATGAATATACCGGTGGATATACACTCATTTCAGGGATGGATTATTATAATCCTGTTGCAATGTTGAATGAGCGTGTAAGAAAAGGAAAAACTGATGATGCAGGTGGAAATATACGCGCAACCCTCAAGTTAAGTGATCATTGGAATTGGGTTAACTTGTTCTCAATAGAAAAATCTGATTGGGAAGAAATGTCATACCGTACCAAATACTATCCAAGCAGACTTGGATCAAACGGGGAAGCAGAGATCAGCAATGGACGTAGTAGTGATAAACAATATGAAAGTACTGTCAACTTCACAAAATCAATTAATAAGAACAATTTTCAAGCTCTTGCCGGATATTCATTCGAAGAATTTGAAACCAACAATTCTTATATAATCAATTCAAACTTTGATACTGATATATATGGAGCCGACAATATAGGTGCCGGCGCTGCACTTGCTCAAGGTAAAGCTGAAATGAACTCATACAGGGAAAAAAGCAGACTTATATCTTTCTTTGGAAGGTTGATGTATAACTTCGATGATAAATACCTCTTCGCTGCTTCAATGAGGAAAGAAGGATCTTCTCGCTTTGGTGATAACCATAAGTGGGGATGGTTCCCATCAGCAAGTATAGGATGGCGTATTAACCGTGAAGATTTCATGAGTCAGTATACATGGTTAAACGATCTTAAGCTTCGTGTTGGTTATGGTGTTACCGGAAATCAGGATATAGGTAATTACAGATCACTACTCCTAATGGGAAAAGCTGGTAAATTCTTCTATAATGGACAGTGGATCAATACATACCAACCAGTCAGTAATCCAAATCCTGATTTGAAATGGGAGAATAAGCATGAAATAAATGCCGGATTAGATTTTGCTGTTTTTAAAAACCGTCTAAGTGGTACTGTTGACTATTATTACAGAAAGAGTACTGACCTTCTGTATACTTATAATGTTTCTGTTCCACCATATCTTTACAAGGAACTTTTCACCAATGTTGGTACAATCAGCAATCGGGGTATTGAATTAACCCTTAAAGGTGTGATTATCAGGAAAAGTGATTTTACATGGACCTCTATCCTTACAGCAAACAGAAATACCAATGTGCTTGAGAAGTTTTCAAATGACGAGTTTACCGATAAGTCATACGACTTAGGATGGATTGGAGGTTCTATTGGTGTTAATTGCCAAAAGATTCGTGAGGGTGAAAGTCTTGGAACATTCTATGGACCAGTATGGACAGGACTTGATGAAATGGGGCATGATCTGTTTAAGAACGCTAACCCTGTTGGGCAAGTAAATCCGGAAAACTGGGAAGTAATAGGGAATGCTTTTCCCGATGTAACACTTGGATTTAGCAATTATTTTACATATAAAACCTGGGATTTCAGTATATCGATGCGTTCTGCAATCGGTGGTGAAGTGCTAAATACTTACAGATTGTATTATGAGAACTGGGGAACACTTGGATTAAACAACGTAACACTTAGCCAGTTTGAAAACCCTGAATTTTCAGGCAATGCAAGATATTCTTCAAAGTATGTAGAAGATGCTACTTTCCTGAAACTTGATAATATATCTGTTGGCTATAATATGCCTGTGAAGATTAAGAATATTTCAAAAATCAGAATTTATGCTACTGCACAGGATGTATTCTGTCTAACTGGTTACAAAGGACTTGATCCTGAAGTTAATCTAGGAGGTTTAACACCAGGTATTGAGACACTTTCATACTATCCACGCACTACTTTAGTCACCCTTGGTGTGAATGTTACATTCTAATTTGATAAAACCAGAAGCTATGAATACAAAATATAAATTACTTACCATAATCATTTTACTTGCAGTTACTTTGGTATCATGCACAGATCTTGATGAAGATGTATATTCAAGCATTCCACTTGATAGTTTCTTCAAAACGGAACAAGATGTGCTCATGAATGCAGGCCGGGCTTATACAAAACTTCAACGTTTTCCTGAAGAACAGCGACTATGGTCGTTGATGGAGAATGCATCTGATGAACTCGTTATACCGGGAAGAGATGACGGTTTATGGTGGGAACAAGGTCGTTGGGATGAACTTCATACACACAGGTTTAATTCAACTAACAAAATACTCAGACAGTCTTACGAATATGTGTTCGAAGGTATAAGCGCTTGTAACGAGGTTATTTACGAAACTGAACAATCAAAGATTGAATTTGAAGGCAAGAGCCGTATAGTTTCTGAAATCAAAGTTGTCAGGGCTCTCTTTTACTATTTTGCTATTGATAATTGGGGAAATGTTCCTTTTACAATTGATTTTACTGATAAAGCCTTACCTGAACAGAAAGACCGTAATTTTATCTTTAACTTTATTGAACAGGAAATCCTTGATAATATTGACAATCTTCAAGCGCAACCAACTTCGCAATATTATGGCAGAGTAACACAAGGTATGGCTTATACTTTACTTGCTAAATTGTATTTGAATGCAGAAGAATGGATAGGCAAAGACATGTACGAGGAGTCAGTAGCAGCTTGCGACAAGATTATAGACGAAGGAAACTACATAATAGAAGACGATTATTTTGCCAACTTCAAGATTAATAATGAAAATTCACGTGAAAATATCTTTGTAATACCTAACCATTCAGTCTATACTAAAGACAGATTGTACTGGTACACTCTTACGCTAAATGATGCCAGCAGAGCAACTTTTGGTTTTAAAGGAGAAATGTGGGATGGGTTTGTTCTTGAACCCGGGTTCTTGAATAAGTATTCAGAACAAGACAAACGTCGTAACTCTTTTCTTTTCGGCCAACAGTATGATATGAGTGGCAATCCAATTTATTTTATTGAGGATGGCGACACTACTTGGTTTGTATATACTCCAACTATTGATAATTACAGAGCTAGAAAAAGATGGGAAGGTGCCCGATGTTGTAAATACGAATACCAAAAAGATCTGGAATACTATGTTACCGACATGGAGAATGATTTTGTTTTATTCCGTTATGCAGATGTGTTGTACACAAAATTTGAGGCACTTTGGAGACTTGGCAGGGCAGGGGAGATGATAAACGACCCTGATTTTATGAAGATAAGGACAAGGGCAGGTATAACACCTTACCAATTGTCGGATATAACTGCCAGTGAATTACTTGATGAATTTGGAAGAGAATTTGCCTGGGAAGGACGAAGACGTCAGGACCAGATTAGATTTGGTGTCTGGGGATTTACATGGTGGAATAAACCTGCTTCAGGAGCTACAGCTAAACTCTTCCCCATTCCTCAAACTGCTTTAAGTGCAAATTCGAAATTGATTCAGAATCCAGGATACTAAAGAAATAAATCATGAGAGATTACAAAATTCGTTCAATTATCATCATTCTACTGGCACTCATTACGCTAAATGCATACTCAGGCAAACCTCAGAGAATAAAAATCAGCGTTTTGCGCGATAAAATCTCAGCTGCATGGATCGGCCAGATGATTGGTAATATATATGGATTACCTCATGAAAACAAATATGTGAATGCTCCGGGTCCGGAAAACTGGCCTTATGGATATACTAAGAATCTCGACAAACTCGCAAAATACAATGGTGCCTTCTCCGATGATGATACTGATGTTGAATACATGTATCTTCTCCAGATGGAAAAGTTTGGACCCGAGCCTTCATATAATCAATTGCGTGATGCTTGGATGTACCATATTCGCGATAGAGTTTGGCTTGCTAATCGTGGCGCTCTTGGATTAATGCATTTTGGCTTCACACCTCCTTTTACAGGGAATAAAGATCTTAATCCCCATTGGTATCAGATTGACCCGCAACTTATAAATGAAATATGGGCAGTTACTGCGCCGGGAATGGTGAACTATTCTGCTTCAAAATCAGAATGGGCTGCCCGTATTACCAGTGATGATTGGGGTGTGGAACCAACGATATTTTATGGAGCAATGTATTCAGCTGCCTTCTTTGAAAATGACCTAAACAAACTCATAGAAATAGGCATAAAGGCATTGCCACCTGATGGAAGATTTACTGCAACTGCACGGGAAATGATTGCATTGCACAAAAAGTATCCACATGATTGGAAAGCAGCCTGGAAAGAAATGGCTGATAAATACTATGTGAATGAACCCGACATGACAAAAACAATTTGGAATGCAAATCTTAATGGCGCATGTGCTATACTGGCAATGCTTTATGGAGAGAATGACTTCCAAAAAACACTAGACCTCTCATGTGCCATGGGTTTTGATGCAGATAACCAGGCGGCTACAGTTGCAGGGCTAATGGGTATTATTGGGGGAATGAAAGGTTTACCTAAGAATTTATATCTCCCCATAAAGGAATGGACAACTCCTTTCAATGATAAGTATATCAACATCACAAGGTATGATCTACCCGATGCTAAAATATCCGATATTATTGAAAATACAGTTAAAACTGCTATTGAATTGGTAAAAATGAAAGGTGGCAGCATAATTGGAAAACCTGGTGACGAGTTACTAACTATAAATTCAGAGGCTGTTTTTAATGCTCCACTTGAATTCTATCTGGGTCCATTACCTAAAATTGAGAAAGGAACACCGGTTAACTTTGAATTCTATACTGCTGCAAATAAGAACTATAACTGGACATTATTATCCGGTAAACTACCCGAAGGATTAACCTTTGATAAAGGGAAGTTATCAGGAACTACTAATGAGCCCGGTAATTATGAAATTACCCTACAGCTTGATAATGGGACACAAAAACTAACTCGTAATTTCAATTTGTTGGTAAGGACTCAAAACATCGCACCGACAGCTGATACTATCTACGCGAATGTCAGGCAACTTAATGAGAAAGTTCTGGATTCATGCTGGCATACTTTCGGCAAATCACTCTATGCACTGAATGTGAATGTTATTAATGATGGAAAAATACAAGGTCCCGGTTCTGTTTTCTACAGTCTGGCTGCTAAATCAAAGATACCAAAAGTGGATTATTATGGCTATGGCTGGAAGGATGCACAAACAATTGGTTCATTGGCATTCAATACCGGTGGAATGGAAGAGTTTGGTGGTTGGTTTACTTCTCTTAATGTACAATATCTAAATGATGCTGGCAGATGGGTGTCTGTTGAAAATTCTTCATTCAACCACGCACTGCCTGCATCTGATATTGTTTTTATTCAGCCGCACTACGCTGAATATATTATAAACTTCAACCCGGTAACTACTAAAGGTATCCGGATTATTGGTGATGCTGCTATTCAGGATCATTGGAATAAATACACTAAAAATGTATCAGGTTTTACGTCAATAACTGAACTAAGCATATATCCTAAAAACTAATCATCATGATGTTTCGGTCCTCTCTTGTTACTTTAAGTGTGTGTTCGGTTCTTTTAATTGCCTTTACAGGTAATTCTTGTGTAAGGAAATCAAATACTGAATCCAAACATTCATTGTCGTATTCTCTTACAAATGAAAAGTTAAAAGATAAAATTAAAGGTGGTTGGGCCGGACAAACAATCGGTGTAGTTTATGGCGCACCCGTTGAATTTAAATATCAGGGTTCCATCATTGATGAGTACCAGATTATCCCATGGAATGATCATTATGTAAAGTACTGGTGGGACAAAAAACCAGGGCTTTTTGATGATATTTACACTGATTTGAATTTCGTTAATGTGTTTGAGAAATATGGTATAGAGGTTAGCACCGATACCATTGCAGCATATTGGGCAAATACCGCTTATCATCTGGCACATGCAAATCAGGCATCAAGATATAATATCCTGCAAGGATTAAAACCTCCACAAACAGGTTTTTGGAAAAACAATCCTCATGCTGATGACCTTGATTTTCAAATAGAATCTGATTTCATTGGGTTGATGGCACCGGGTATGATCAATCAGACTACAGAAATAGCCGACAGAGTAGGGCATATCATGAACAGTGGCGATGGTTGGTATGGAGGTGTATATATGGCATCATTATATTCTATGGCTTTTGTTTCAAACGATGTGAATGCTATTGTTCAAAAATCGTTGAAGGTTATTCCCGAGGGGACTAAATTTCATGATTGTATTAGCGATGTAATTAACTGGCATAAACAATATCCGGATGACTGGAAGCGTGCCTGGATAATGCTTCAGAATAAATGGAATAAGGATGTTGGTTGTCCCAAAGGCGTTTATCTGTCCTTTAACATTGATGCAAAAATAAACTCAGCATATACTACAATTGGATTACTGTATGGTAATGGGAATTTTACTAAATCAGTGGACATTGCAACCCGTTGCGGACAGGATGCTGATTGTAATGCAGCATCAGTTGGTGGAATTTTAGGGGTTATGACAGGTTATTCAGGCATACCCGAATTTTGGTTGAAACCATTACAAGAAATTGAACCTCTTAACTTTGAAGGTACTGAAATGTCACTATCAAAAGCATATGAATTAAGCTATAAACATGCATTGGAGGTGATAAAACTTGCTGGTGGAAGCATTGAAGATAAATCAGTCACTATACCTTACCAGGAGCCGAAAGCGGTAGCCTTTGAACAGAACTTTGAAAAGACTTATCCTGTTGCACGAGAGAAAATTGATATGGCAGTCACAAGCGATTACACATTTAATTTTACAGGCAATGGCTATATACTATACGGAAATCTGGTAAAAAGAGCAAAAGTAGATCCTGATTATATTGACAGGGTTTCAAAGAAACTGGGTTCTGAAGTATTTGGTTTAGCTGAACCTGATGATCCTTATGTTGCTGAAGTGGAGGTTTATATTGATGGAGTTAAAGATCAAAAGGCGTTTCTGCCAATGAAAAACACTTCAAGAAAATTAGAGCCGGCATGGAAGTATTTACTTGCTGAAGGAAAACATGAAGTGGTGCTCAAGTGGTTAAATCCCAATAAGGATTATGAAATCCGGATCAACGATTTGATTGTATATTCCGAAAATCCACCTAAGAGTAACTTGCCAGGTTAAATCAACTACTAAGGACAGAAATTAAGATTAAAACAAGCAAACGAATCATGAAAAGACTGCTCTATATACTCTTCACATTTGGTGCAATCGTTTCCTGCTCACCAGGGAAAGAGCGTGTGAAGTTGCCTGAGAAATTTAATATTTCAAAGACTGCCTTATACGATAAGATTAAAGGTGGATGGGCAGGACAGACGATAGGATGTACATATGGTGGACCCACTGAATTTAAATTCAAGGGTACAATGATACAAGACTACCAGCAGATGGTTTGGTATGATGATTATATTAAAGAGACTTACACTCTTGATCCTGGTTTGTTTGATGATGTTTACCTTGATTTTACTTTTGTTGAAATCATTGATCGGTTAGGAGTTGAAGCACCTGCTGATTCATTTGCTGTTGCGTTTGCCAGAGAAGATTATAGATTATGGCATGCCAACCAGGCCGCAAGATATAATATCCTTAATGGAATCATGCCTCCTGCGTCCGGTAACTGGAGAAATAATCCACATGCTGATGATATTGATTTTCAGATTGAAGCTGACTTTGCCGGATTAATGTCACCGGGAATGATTAATTCTGCCTCCGATATTTCTGACAAAGTAGGTCATATTATGAATTATGGTGATGGCTGGTATGGTGGGGCTTTCATGGCTGCAATGTATGCTACTGCTTTTGTATCTGATGATATAGAAACCATTGTTAATGAAGGATTAAAACCAATACCTGCTAAAAGTAAATTCTATAAAGTAATATCGGATGTAATTAAATGGCACCATCAATTTCCAAACGATTGGAAGCAATGCTGGTTTGAGCTTGAGAAGAAGCATACTTCAGAAAAAGGATGCCCCGAAGGTGTTTACAACTCCTTTAATATTGATGCTTCTGTCAACGCTGCCTATGTAGTTATCGGATTGCTTTATGGAGAAAAAGATTTTTTCAAAACAATGGATATTGCAACACGGTGTGGACAGGATTCCGATTGTAATCCTGCTACTGCTGCCGGTATTCTGGGAGTTGTTTTAGGATATGAGAAGATTCCATCGTATTGGAAACCTGGTATTGAACAAGTCATGGATACCTTGTTCCCTTATTCCGATATTTCGCTCAAACAAGTATGTGATCTTAGCTTTAATCAAGCTCTTAATGCAATCACAACAAACGGAGGTCAGATTTCCAATGATAGTGTAACAATTAAAGTTCAGCAACCAAAAGTACTCAGGTACGAGGAATCATTTCCGGGAATGTATCCTGCTAAAGAACTGCTGGTTAGAAAAGATATGCTTGATGATGATATTGTTATTGATTTCCAAGGTACCGGTATTGTTGTTCTTGGCAATGTAAAAAGCAGTTGCATTGATTTTGATAACGATTATATTGCATTATTGGATGTATATATTGACGGAGAAAAAATAGAACAAGTAAAGATGCCTATAGATTTTTCTTCCCGTAAGTACGACATCTTTTATAAATACATGATGCCCTCATCAAAACATAAAGTTGAGATTAAATGGGTGAATAAAGATCCCGAATTCCGCATATATTTCAAATCGTATGTAGTATATGATGATAAACCTGCACGTAAGTTTAACCCATCAGCATCCTAAAACGAGTCACTAAATCGGGAAGTTATATTAACACAAAATCAAAAGGACGATCAAATGAAACGAATAAGTTTAATAACAATAATCTTAATGATGATTACCCTGCAGACAGGTTTACAAGGATGTACCTGTAAGGGAGATGATGTTGTTGAACCACACATATTTATACGTTTGCTTGAGGATCAATCCTTTCAAAGTACCTTGCTTAAAAGAAATGTAAATTATGCAGTTCTTTTGCCTGTTGAGTATGATACGGCACAAGGTCCATTCCCTGTAATTTATTTGCTGCATGGTTTTGGTGAAGATGAAAAGGGTTGGTATAAATGGGGCAATATCAAGTATTACGCTGATTTGTATAAAAATGA
Source organism: Omnitrophica WOR_2 bacterium (assembly GCA_050259095.1). GTDB lineage: Bacteria > Bacteroidota > Bacteroidia > Bacteroidales > Lentimicrobiaceae > Lentimicrobium. The sequence goes on from JBLMZZ010000196.1 coordinate 19,387, forward strand.
AACCGGTCCGGCAATCTATGTAATGCCAGCTGGTGGTAACTCATACTGGATAAACAACTACACCAACCAGAATAGAGTAATGGATATGGTTGTTAATGAACTTGTAACAGAAATAGATTCAAAATACCGTACAATTAAAGATCCGGCATCAAGAGCTGTTATGGGATATTCCATGGGGGGATATGGAGCATTGGCTCTTGTTGCAAAGAATCCTGAGATATTTAATACCGCCGTCGTTTTAAGCATGTCTTTTAGAACTGATAGTCAGTACATGGCCGAACCACAAAAGGTATTTGACGAGCAATGGGGCGTTATATTCGGAGGAAGAGGTAAGACAGAAGAAGAACGAATTACCGATTATTTTCTTGAATACAGTCCTTTCCACTTTTTCCTTAATGAAAATGACCCTTCACACAGTGGTCAGAACTATTTTATTGATTGTGGTAAGGATGAAGAAACATTAACAGTTACAAACAATGAATTGCATCAGCTTTTAGTAGCAAATAATATAAAGCATGAATTCAGATCACGTGACGGAGCTCATACATGGGATTATTGGCATAAATCATTACCTGAAGCTTTAAAATACATTGGTTTTGCATTCAGAAAAATGCCATATAATCCAACTGGTAGCATCGTATGATGAGATATAAAACCATTGAGTAATAACAAGAAATAGCAGCAACGAATGAAAAAGGCATTAGTACTTTTATTAATCATGATCATTTCGCTTGTGAAATCACAAGCCCAGAATGATATGCTTTTAATGGAAGGACAAATAATGCATAGCAGGATATTAAATTCTGATATCCATTATTCGGTTAGCTTGCCGGCAAATTACTATAAGGACAATAACACTAATTTTCCAGTAACTTATCTATTGCATGGATTTGGTGATGATGCTTCAGCCTGGGTAGAGTATGGGGCAGTCAACAGATTTTTGGAAAAAGCAATTTTGGATGGTGATGCTATCCCAATGATTCTTATCATGCCAGAAGCCTTCAAAAGCTATTATGTAAATGATTATGCCGGAAAGTTTATGTATCAGGACATGTTTATAAAGGAACTGGTTCCATATATTGACAGCGTCTTTAGAACAATCAGAAATAAAGATAGCCGAGCTTTAATAGGATATTCAATGGGTGGTTTTGGTGCAATGATTCTTCATTTACAACATCCTGATATATTTGGAACGGCAGTACCGTTAAGCATGTCGGTTCGTACAGATGAGCAGTATATGACAGAAGAAGCCTCTGGGTGGGATGATCAATGGGGCCGTTTGTTTGGCGCACAGGGAGCACTTGGGAAAGCTAGGATTACTGATTATTATCGCAAAAATTCACCTTTTCATATACTTGCTGCATTGACAGAAAACGAAAAGGCAAAACTAAATATTTATATGCTGAATGGTGATGACGAACAAACACTATGCAGAAGCAACGAAGAACTGCACATTCTTATGCATAAAATCGGATTAAGGCATGAATACAGAGTTGTTAACGGGGGTCATAGTTTTAAAGTCTGGAAATCAGCTCTAACAGATGCTTTCCGTTTTATTAGTGATTCATTTCAGCAAAAGATCTATAGGGGTGACAAGTCCGTGTTATTACAAGAACCTCAATGCAATAGGTATGGAAAGCCTTTGACTGTAATTGCAGAAACAATCACATATAATGAGATTCAATTGGGTATTTACTTGCCGGATGACTATAAAAGCAGTGACAGAAAGTATCCTGTACTTTTTGTTGAAAATAACCTGGATAAATTGAAGGATGATCAAATTGCCGGCTTTATTAATAGCTGTGAAGCAATCAGTCTTGAGTGTCCGGTCATTATTGTAAGTGTACCAACAGGGAATCTATACAGGTTGCCACAGGTTTATGATTTCCTGAAAGACAGATACAGAGTACGTGAAGGTTATAAGTTCAGGTCCATTATGGCAATTGGAAGTGATGGTTATGAAGCATTAAAATGTATCACCGGAGCTATGCGATTCAATACACTGATTATGATTAATAATTCTATTACAAGAAAGCAGGTTGAGCAGGTCATTACAGATGAGAACTTAGAAAATTTGAAAAAGACAAGGATTTTTATTGAAAACATTGATAATAGCGCTTTCGCAGAAGGTATTGGAATCTTACATATACTTCTGAGAGAAAATGATATATCACATGAATACAGAGTAAGAGAAGAGAACAAGGAAGAAGGGCCGCTAAAACAATATATTAAAGAATCAATAGAATATGCTGCTGGAAATTTCCACAGGTAAATAAACATAGAAGTAGTAAAATATTAGAAATAGGAATAAACAAACCACACTTAAACAACAACCAATATGTTCATTGTAAACAGTTATTCATTGGCAGTAGGACTCTGCTTCATTACCATGCTGTGCTGGGGTTCATGGGGAAACACCCAGAAACTTGCCGCTAAAACCTGGCGTTATGAGTTATTTTACTGGGATTATGTAATCGGCATATTGCTGTTCTCGATCCTAATGGGTTTATTACCTGGAAGCATTGGCGCACATGGCCGCAGCTTTATACCCGACCTCATGCAGGTAAGTGCCTCTAACTTTGGTAGTGCATTTCTTGGAGGAATCATTTTCAATGCATCCAATATTCTTCTTTCAGCCGCCATTTCAATGGCAGGTATGGCTGTTGCTTTTCCGGTAGGAGTTGGACTTGCATTAGTGCTTGGAGTCTTTATTAATTACTTCGGCGCTCCATATGGAGATCCTGTTACACTTTTTATGGGTGTTGGTCTTATTGTTATTGCATTAGTTTTTAATGGAATCGCATATGGTAAGATGACCACTGATAAGAATAAAGCAGTAGCCAAAAAAGGTCTGTGGATAGCACTTAGTGCCGGTTTCCTTATGTCATTTTTCTATCGATTTGTAGCTGCAGCTATGGATTTGAACAATTTTGAGTCACCAACACCCGGAATGGCAACCCCTTATACAGCAGTATTCATCTTTGCACTTGGTATGCTGTTTAGCAATTTCTTCTTTAACACCTTTGTAATGAAAAAACCCTTTGTTGGAGAACCTGTAACCTATAAAGCTTACTTCAAAGGAAGCTTAACAACTCACTCTGTCGGTTTACTTGGTGGAATTATTTGGTGTCTTGGTACTTCACTTAGTTATATTGCCACTGGAGAAGCCGGTGCAGCAATATCATATGCTTTGGGACAAGGTGCCACTATGATAGCAGCTTTTTGGGGTGTCTTCATCTGGAAAGAATTTAAAGGTTCTTCCAAATCAGTAAATATATTATTATTTCTCATGTTCCTGCTTTTTACAACAGGACTGGGATTAATCATTATTGCCGGAAACAATTAAATCCAATTATAAACCATACATTAATCACCAAACCTAAATTTAAATCATGAAAAAGTTCACTTATTTAGCAATGATGGTTGCTATCGCAGCAACTTCATTTACTTCCTGTAACAAGGATAACAATGATGACAATAATCCTGTGGTTGTTGAAGCATCTAAAATTAAAACTATTAGCGTTACAACCGCAGATGGTACAGAAGGATGGGAATTCAACTATGATAATAACAAACACATAACCCAGATATTCAACTCATGGGAAGGTGCTGTTGTTGATACTATCACTTATGATTATTCTGTTGCCGGAAAATTAACCATTACCAAAGAAGATTATCCTACTGTTTATGAACTTGATGCTCAAGGCAGAGTAACCAAAGAAGTATGGGATGATGTAAGCTGGGCAAGTTATACTTATGATGCTAATGGATATCTGTCAAGCATTAAAGAACATTGGGATGGAGTTGATCACAATAAATATGATGTAGAAGTTACTAATGGCAATGTTTCAAAACACAGTCGCTATGGTGATGATGGTGTTATTAACCGTTATAAGACTTTCACATACACAACCGGAGATAACAAATCTGAACTTCAACAGACTAATGCAGTTGATTCAAACTGGAAAACTGTTGGTGGCCTTTTTGGAAAAGCAAGCACCAAGCTGGTTGACTATCTGAACTATTGGGATGCAGGTAATGAAGCCGAAACCAAAACTACTACTATTACTTATACTTTCGATGCAAAGAATAGGGTAAGTACCATGGTTAGAGCAGGTGCTGATTGGCAGGAAGCTTATGCTTTTACCTATTATGAATAAAATATTGTTGGGTTTAATTTTTTGAAAAAGAGGCTGTCTCGAAAGAGATGGCCTTTTTTGTTTTATAAAAGTTTCACTCCATGCGATTATAGTCATAATTGACGGTTTCTCTAAAATCATTAACTTTGATTTCTTTACTTATTTAAGTGTGAATACAATTTTTCTAATTGCATCTTTTAATGCCTTTTTCTTTGCTGTGCTGCTTCTTCAGAAGAAGCCCCTGGCACGACATGACATTATATTGTTTCTATGGCTCTTATATCTAGGTATTTATACCGGAGTTTATGGATTAACATCAAATTATCTCTTCCATAAATATCCTCTGCTTTCTGCTTCTTTTATCTCATTGCTAATGTTGCACGGCCCTTTTTTGTATTTGTATGTAACATCCCTGACAACAGGCGCAAAAGGTATTTTATACGAAAATGTGTATCATTTCATCCCTTTTGTACTCTTTAATACATACATAATCCTTGCAGCTTTGTTACAAAAGGCTAATGGAATTAGCCTTGAACATACACACACCTACACTCATCCTCCTTTTATTTTTGTCTTTTTCCTTATCATTACTGCCCTTTCAGGTCCTGTATATTTTGTTTTGTCAGCCGGACTATTCAAAAAGCTGGGTATCAATATCTCAAATAATTTTTCATCATTGGCTAGTATAGATCCCGCATGGCTTAAGAAATTAACATTCATCTTTGGCATAATTTGGACACTACTAATCACTGTTGCAGTTATTCATCATGTGTTCAATCTCTTCTCTTTAAGCTTTTGTACCGATGGATTGGCGTTAGCACTTTCTGTTTTTATAATCCTCTTAGGATATTTTGGATTACGACAAAAAGAAATATTTTTTAATCTCCCTTTAGGCAAAGAAGAGTTTGTTACACAACCATCAAAGAAATATATGGGCACCGGGCTCAAGCAAGCTGAAGCATCCCTCATTGCGGAACGATTACTGCAATACATTAGTACTGAAAAACCGTATTTAGATCCCGAAATTACCCTCCCTCAAATGGCCGAATCACTAAAAGTGGCTTCGCATCATTTATCACAGGTCATAAATGAAGAACTGGGAATGAACTTTTTTGATCTTATTAATAGTTATCGGGTAGAGGAAGTAAAGAAACGCATTAACGATCCGGCCTTTGCCAACTATTCTTTATTGGGTATTGCGTTTGAATGTGGCTTTAATTCAAAATCAGCTTTTAACAGATTGTTTAAGAAGTTTACAGGTACTACACCCTCCGCGATGAAAAGTGTTTGAAGTTTTTTACTCTTCCCTTCTTTTAAACTCTTTTAAGTGTTTGATAAATTTCTTCAACACTTCCAGGATTCATTCTTTTGATTAAATCAATTTATTCGTCAATAGTCATTCTTAAAACCTGATTTGAGAATAATCAAATTGGTATTTCTTAGTGATTGGAATTTAGATTAAGCGTACTTTAAGCGTATCTTAAGCGTACTTTAAGCGTTAAAATGCGTTTAATCTACGCTTATGGTTAGTTTAATCTACGCTAAATCCAAATACCATTCCTTAATTATTCCCCTCGAAATATAATACTCAACTCAGAGATAAATTAGCTTTTTACCATTTCCAATTTCCATTGGCTATTTAATTTCCTATAAAACGGAATTATTTCAATAAGTACAGGTCCTATCTTATAAGTAAGGGCGATTTGCCCCTATGACGTAATGTAATTTTGTCGAAAAACAATCTACTCATCATTAAATTAAATGTCATGAAAACAATTAGAATTCTGATTATTACTTTAGGTTTTTTACTTTCAGGTGGTTCTATTTATGCTCATTGCGATTCATGGGATGGTCCTGTCGCTAAAGATGCAATGAAAGCACTTGAAACCAATAATGTTAAACTTGTTTTTAAATGGATCGTTCCGGAACAGGAATCTGAAATAACTAAGATATTCAATCTTACATACAAGCTTCGTTCCGGTGATAAGGAAGTGTATGCTATGGCAGAACAGCATTTCCTTGAAACACTCGTCAGGTTGCATCGTGAGACTGAAGGAGCTCCTTATACCGGACTTAAGCCTTCGGGTAATATTAAACCAATCATTGGATTGAGTGATGACGCAATAAAGTCACATAAACCTGAAAAGCTAATTAGCGCATTGAATCAACATATAGCGACTGTTGTGCAAGAGAAATATGATAAAGTTGAATTACTGGAAAAGACAAAAGACGCATCTCCTGAACAAGGCAGAGCATATGTTCATGCATATGTTGATTATACTCACACTGTTGAAGCACTTCACGATATAATTGACGGTAAACATGCCCATGCAGAACTTTGATAATTGCCTCTAAAAGATCTTGTCATAGAACCGGGAGTGACTGGCAACATTCCGGTTTTATGATAATTTGCTTAAATGAAATGGCAAATATCTTTTAAGATTAGTTCTTATTTTATTTCAGTGATGCTTCTCTGATATCAACTACTTCAAGGATGTTTTTACGATAACCAAACTTAACAACATTAATCATTGCTAACCCAAGTTCTTTTAAAGAGCCAATCGCTTTTGGAGTAAGTACCTTAAGAATAGGTACCAACCACGAGAAGTATTTGTATGCAGGAAGTACATTCTTTGCTCCCCTGGAAGGAATAAGAAACCCGGGACGGAAATTATAAACTGCTTTAAAAGGAAGCTTCATCAGGTCATTTTCGGTTTTACCCTTAACTCTTGCCCACATTAACCGGCCCTTTTCACTACTGTCAGTTCCACCACCCGAAACATAACAAAAGACCATTCCATTATTTAGTTTGGAAAGTTTTTGGGCAATGTGCATTGTAAGATCGTACGTTAGTCTTGTGTATTCAGCTTCCTTCTTTCCAATTGAAGTAACACCAAGGCAAAAGAAACAAGCATCAAAACCGGTGAGTCGGCTTTCAACGGCAGAGATATCAAGAAAATCACTGTGAATTACTTCGGTTACTTTTGGGTGATTTAAACCTGCCGACTTTCGCGTAAGCAACAGAACAGATTCAACATCGGGGTGATTAAGGCATTCGGTCAAAACACCTTCACCAACCATTCCTGTGGCACCGGTAAGAATTACTTTCATATGGATGATTTTATCTCATAAAGATAAAGAACAAACATCAATCAATTTTGTATTCTGATAAGGTCCTCTTTGCTTGATCTAAAGTGTATTTTACTTCCTTAATTACAGTGTATTTATGCTTTAGGTCTTTTAATCCTGCATCCGGATGCTTGAAGCCGTTAAATTCTATTGACTTAGGAGATTTATTCACAGTCTCTTCATGTTTCCGGATATCTTCTTCAATAAACATAATTTGTTTCTGCAGTTCTGCTAAAATATGACAGCAGTCTTGCAGATAATCATTATTAGTTTTCAATTTGCTTAATTTAAAAAAGTGACAGTTTGCTGCTAAAACAGCAGTACAAAAGTACAAAAGCTAATCAGATATTCCGGATACTAACATGGAACAATGAACATCAATATTAAAACAACAAACATTTATAAGTTCTACGCTGTTGTCATGTATGACCAACTCAGATAACATAAATGCAAGCTCGTTTATATTCCTCGCTGATTACCATTGCATTTGCGATGATTTTAGGGCTCTCATGCTCGCATGATGATGAAGAACCCGCCAGGCAGGTAGATAAGTTACTTTCAAGGCAGATAATTCACTGGTATGAGATTAATCATGATAATGGCGACACCCAATTCCTTCACTATGATTCAACCTATTTTATTTATAATTCATTCAAGCGTCCTGAAAAGATAAATAATATGACTTTTTCCTATAACACTGAAGGAAAACTTATTATGACTCAAAACGGAGATGAAGTAGTATATTATAAGTATGAGAATGAATTACTCACATCTGTTACAACAAACGGCGGTTATTATGATGGAGATAAGTTTATAGACACTACCCGTTTTTATTATAATAACCAGAAACTAAAATACTTAACGTCTTCTCATGAGAAGGCACGACAAGATATTTCGTTCTATGATAATAACCGGTTGAAGTCGAAATTCATTTCCCGCAACTTTAATAACAAAGTGGTTTGCGACTCACTGTTATATACCTGGACAAATGGTAATTTAACCAAACTGGTTACTTGTTCAGGTTATCCTAACAATGTTTACAAATATAGCCGGGAATACTCTTATGATAACCATCCCTGTTACACTTCAGCGATACATTATCCCACTGAATATCTTTTTGTTAGGGAAATTACTCAGTTTTATAATAATTATCCCCTGTTTTATTATGATTCATATCCATGGCGCTTTGGATGTACCAATAAC
>JBLMZZ010000197.1:0-3648 GCA_050259095.1 Omnitrophica WOR_2 bacterium
CATCATCTAAACAATATACTAAAGTGCCTTCATCATTAATCATCTCAGCAAATATTCTGAATTGATCTTTGTAGATTTCAAAGGTTGGGAAAACATTAATGTGATCCCATGAAATACCACTTATTAAAGCGATGTTTGGTTTATATACATGGAATTTAGGTCTTCGGTCAATAGCTGAAGTGAGATATTCATCACCTTCAATGACCATATAATCAGCTTCGTCTGTTAGCTTAACCATAACATCGAAACCTTCAAGTTGAGCTCCAACCATATAATCGGCCTTTATTCCCAACTCTTTCATAACATGCAATATCATGGCCGTTATGGTTGTTTTACCATGACTGCCACCGATTACTATTCTAATCTTGTTTTTAGATTGTTCGTAAAGATATTCAGGATAAGAATAAATTCTAATACCTAATTCACGAGCTTTTAATAATTCCGGATTATCCTCTTTTGCATGCATGCCAAGAATAACCGAATCTATTTCTGTTGTTATTTTATCTGGATTCCAACCAATTTCTTTAGGAAGTAATCCTAGATTTTTTAACCTGGAAAATGCAGGTTCGAAAATCTCATCATCAGAACCCGTTACTTTATATCCTTTATAATGTAACGCAATGGCGAGGTTATGCATAGCACTTCCCCCGATAGCTATGAAATGTACTCTCATTATCAATGTCTTTATAAAATTTATTCGTTCTACGAATATACAAAATTTTGAATGCAAATGGTAACTATTTGTAAATTAAATTTATATCTATTTTTAGAGTGTTTGTTTTGTTGAAACCAGTCGTTTTATTGAACTGGGGACTTAAATATTTTTTAGCTCCGGACTTTAGATTGTACCTATCTTTGCACTTTAACGAAGAAATCTTCAACACTTTATGGAAAACAGTATTCAGTTAGTGAACAAACTTAATGAACTGCTCGATTCAAAGACTCCGGTACAGATCCTTGATTATATGTTTAATATGTTTGAGGGGAAAGTTGGATTCTCAACTAGTCTTGGCCTTGAAGATCAGGTAATCACCCATATGCTGCATTCTATCAATAAATCAGCTTATATATTTACTCTTGATACAGGTAGACTTTTTTCTGAAACTTACGATTTGTTAGATTTAACAACCAAGAAATACGACCTCCATATTAATGTCTTTTTCCCTGAAGCAAAGCAAGTTCAGGAAATGGTTAGTTCAAAAGGGATCAACTTGTTCTATGATTCAGTTGAAAATCGTCAATTATGCTGCTCTATTAGGAAAATGGAACCTCTTAAACAGGCTTTCAATGGACTTGATGCATGGGTATGCGGTTTGAGGCGTGGACAATCGCCAACCCGTAAAGACATGAAAGCAATTGAATGGGATAGTAAGAATGGATTAATTAAGGTCAATCCTTTAATCGATTGGTCTGAAACAGATGTATGGGATTATATCCATGAAAATAATGTTCCATACAACCGCTTGCATGATAAAGGTTATCCAAGTATCGGATGTCAACCTTGTACTCGTGCAATAATGGAAGGAGAAGATATCAGGGCCGGACGATGGTGGTGGGAAAACCCTGAAAACAGAGAATGTGGTCTCCACAAAAAATGATAGAAAATATTTAAGGTTAAGGCAGTTAGATAAGAGTTCTATTAATTACTCAAACCTGATAGCTTTTACAGGACTAATATATTTTATCACAAGAGAAGGCAGTAACATCATTACAAGGCAAATTACCACTGTAGCAATATTAATGATCAATATTTGAGAGATATTTATTGAAACCGGTACCTGCGATATAAAATAAGAATCGGAGGGTAATGGAATTATACCAAACTTCTTTTGTACCCATAAAAGTATAAGAGCAAATAAATTACCCCAAAGAAGTCCGAACAATATAATATATAGTGAAGTATATAAAAATATCTTTCTTATACTGTTGACGCTTGCACCCATTGCTTTAAGAATACCAATATCTCTTGTGTGCTCAAGGATTAGGATAAGTAAAGTTGAAATGATTGTGATTCCTGAAACAAGTGTCATTAAAATTAAAATAATTAAAACATTTAAATCCTGAATTTCAATCCAGTCAAATATCTGCGGATAAAGTTGTTTAATAGTTTGAGTATTCAGATCAAATCCTATTGTTGAATATACTTCTTCAGAAATTTTATCAAGATCTTTTAAATCACTTGTCAAAATCTCATATCCTGACACCTCCCCTTCGGACCAACTATTTAATTTTTGTATATGTTTGATATCTCCCAGAACATACATCTCATCAAAATCGGATAATCCGGTCTCATAAATACCCGAAATGTTGAATTTTCTTCCTCTAATATTATTATCTATGATAAAATACATTCTAACCTGATCGCCAACTTTATAATGTAAGAGTTTTGCGGTTTTTTCAGATATTAGAATATCATTTGACACTAAAGTGTCTTTAAATTGTGGCACCTTGCCTTTTATGAGTTTCTCTTTAAAGAAAGACCAGTCGTAATCTTTACCAATTCCTTTAAACACAACTCCTTGTATTTCATCGTTAGTTTTGATGATACCAGCTTTGAGTCCAAATGAATTTACATGCTTAACACCTTTTATTGCCCGAACTTTATTTAGAACAGCTTGATCTATATGAATTGCAGTTGGTTCATACGAATTGTTTGAATCATAGTGAGAGATTTGAATATGGGATCCAAACCCTACAACCTTTTGGCTAATTTCTTTTTGGAAACCTTTAAGTATTGCAACTGAAATGAGCATTACAGATAATCCAAGTGCAATTCCTGCAATAGAAACTCTGATTATAGGTCTTGAAAAGGAGGCTTCGGACCTGATTCGAATACGTCGGCTAATAAAATACTCGAAGTTCAATATTTTTGAATTTTGGCAAAGTTAATAATTACACTTAGATTTGCGTTTATCTATACTGATTTACATTTGGCATGAAGCATAATCTATTTTACGTAATCATTCTGTCATTACTTCTCACTGCTTGTTTTCAAACAAAAAAATTGCAAAATAAGCCTGCTATTCTCAAAACAGTTGAGGCACCTGTTCCATCACCAATATTAGAATCGCATGTTCGTCCTGGCGCTGAAAGGACAAGACAGTATTTCAGTAAATTAAAACATGATAAAAGAATAGCAGTAGTTGGTAATCAAACTTCAATGATTGAGAACACTCATTTAGTTGATAGTTTACTTAGTTCTGGGATAAACGTTGTTAAAATCTTCACTCCTGAACATGGATTAAGGGGGTTGGCAGATGCCGGTGAATCAATTTCAAATGAAGTTGATAGCAAAACAGGTTTACCTATTGTATCATTATACGGAAATCATAAAAAGCCCTCAATTGAAGATCTTAAAGATATTGATATAGTTGTTCTTGATCTTCAGGATGTTGGTGCCCGTTTTTATACTTATATTTCTACTATGAGTTTAGTAATGGAAGCATGTGCTGAACAACATATTCCCATGCTAATCCTCGACCGCCCTAATCCTAATGGTTTTTATGTTGATGGCCCAATTCTAAAACAAGAATTTCAATCATTTATAGGAATGCATTCAGTGCCGGTGGTTCACGGTATGACGATGGCAGAATATGCAAGAATGGTAAATGAAGAAGGTTGGCTCAAAGACAGCGTTAAATGTGATCT
>JBLMZZ010000198.1:0-3271 GCA_050259095.1 Omnitrophica WOR_2 bacterium
TCGGTATAATTCAGGAAGTCAGTGAATGCTTTTGGGTTAGGTTCAGCAATTCCGGCTTCATCAAGATCGTCAGTAACATTCGCAAATTCCTGTGCAGTAGCACATAAGCGGGCATTCTCAATTGCATTGCGATACCAGCGAGCCATTGCCAAACGTGCTTTCTCACGCCCATACTTTTTGAAGTATGCTCCTGCCCTGTCGCTAAACTGACCGGGAAAGAAATAAGCATGACCGTCTTTACGTTTGTTTGCCCAACCGGCAGAGGCAAGGATATCAGCACCATAAATAGCTTTAACCGTGTTCTGTACTTCAACTCCAACAGCAAGAACTACTTCAGCAGATTCAGAGAGCACTGATTTAATACCTGATACGAGTGCCAATCCGCCCGATGCACAAGCACCTTCAACACGAATAGATGGTTTAAACCTCAGGCCCTGATCAATCATTGTCATGAATGCGCCCAGATGCCCCTGCTTATTAAAGCGGGCAGCCATAAAATTACCTACCACTCCTTCATCTACCTTCTCTGCTCCACCAATCTGTTTCAGTGTTCCTTGACCGGCTTCTTTCATGTAGTACTCAAGACCCGGGCGCTCTTTTCTGGGATTAAACTCTTTACGACCGGTTCCCATAGAGATGGTGTTATAGCCGGCTACCATGTATATTTTTTTACGAGGTTTCATCGTTCAATGTTTTTGAGATTAGTTTACAAATTCATTCACAGGACCATAAGCATGGAAGAATCCGGTGGCAAGTACAGTATTCACATCTTCGGTTGAAGCAGCTACACCTGTATTAACGAGCTGCAAGCCAATTTCTTTTGAGCGACGTGCATGTTCCAATGCTAACTGAGCACCCTTAGTGTTTAAATTACTTAAACGGACAAATGCCTCTTTTGCAGCAGCGTCTTTATCAGCTAGTTTGATGATGTTCTTCCATGGCATTACTTCTTTGGGAATTTCACCTAACCAGGCATCTGTTCTTTCGGCAAAAGTGGTGAAAGGAATATAACTGTTACCTTCAAGACTGTATACGGCAACAGGTCTTCCCTTTTCATACTTCAATATTCCATCCTTCTGACTGCCATCTGCAAACTGTCCTCCTTTAATTCCGAGATCAAAATACTTATCCAATAGTTCACTATGAAGGTTTTCGTTGCTCATGTAAGGATCCATTACATTCATAATAAATCTTACCACATCAACACCCACATAATCAATAAGCTGAAAGATTCCCATTGGACGCATCAGGAAATCCTGACTAACCCTGTTCACTGCATAAATAGCTTCGTGTAAAGGCATTTGGGCCGATAACTGCTGAGCTTTCTCAATGCTGTAAAGAGCATCGCGCATAAAATGACCGTTGCCAACAAAACCGGCAATATCATTTGAAGGGACAATAATCTTTTTAAGATTTTTTGCAAGCTCATAAGCGAATTCTTTCATTCCTGCCGGATTCTCCTTTATTGTGATCAGCTCAACAAGTTTTTGAACTGCAGGAGGATTGTAGAAGTGAAAACCAAGTACACGACCTTCAATTCCTGCACTTTGATTCAGGCCGGCAATAGGCACTGATGATGTATTGGTGAAGAACCACGGCTTAAGATTATTATTCTGATCTATCTGACTGAACAACTTAGCTTTTAGTGCAGCATTTTCACTTACAGCCTCAAACACAAGAGTACTTTCATAAGCTGCTTCAAGACGGGTACCCGGTCTTATGATATTCATTACATCATTGATGTACTCATCAATAACTTCACTGTTATCAATAAGATCTCTCCGCTCAGAATACTGTTTACGTAAGGTAACCACCTTTTTCTCAGCAGCTTTGAGTACCTGGGTACGTATATACTTCATTAGTCCGGGTAATGCATCGGATGTTACATCCATAGCATTAAGTACATAAGATTTCCCTTTATTCTCAGGCTTAAGTTGTTGATCAGCCATCTCAAGCGCCATGAGTAACAGAATACCGCTGCCCATCTTTCCGGCAGCTCCAAGCACTGTTACGTTTTTTATTCTTTCGTTGTATTCCATAAAGTATTTTTTTTCTTGTGTTTTAATAAGCATTAAAGAAAGATTCAGTGCTATTTATGCTTGATTATGTGATTACCGGACTGGCTATAATTAGTAACTTTAAAACCCGGTTACCAGTTCAGCCAGGAGGTTCCTAGTATCTTATTACCAGTTTGGCTTCCTTTTTTCCAGAAATGCCTTCATACCTTCGGTTCCTTCGGTGCCAAACGGATCCCCAAAGTGTTTGCTCTCTGTTAATTCGCCTTCACTGAAGCTGCAGTTTAGACCATCACGTGTAACTCTCTTGACCAATCTTACTGCCATTGGACCTTTAGCGGCAATAACAGCAGCAATTCTGCGAGTTTCAGTCATAAGATTCTCCGGATCAGTTACTTTTTGTACCAGTCGCATTGCGAGTGCAGTTTGAGCATCAACAGCTTCTCCGGTAGTGAGCAGATATAATGCATCAGCAAGATTAGTGAGTCTGGGTAGTCTTTGAGTACCGGCATATCCGGGAATAAGTCCTAAACTTACTTCCGGTTGTCCGAATTTAGCATTAGAAGATGCGATTCTCATATCACAACTCATAGCTAACTCAAGCCCGCCACCCAAAGCAAATCCATTAATAGCAGCAATAACAGGAAAAGGCATCATACCAATTTTATCAAATACTTCCTGTCCGCGTCTGGAGAACTGACGTGCCTGATCACTGTTCATATTAACCATTTCGGCAATATCGGCACCGGCAACAAATGCCTTGCCTTCACCGGTAATGATAAGAACTCTGATTGAAGCATCGCGTGCTAACTCATCAAGATAGCTATCCATCTCATCAAAAAACCTGGTATTCAATGCATTCAGAGCCTGAGGCCTGCTAAGTGTAACAATTGCAATATTCCCCTCAATAACCGATTTTAGAATCTCATACTCCATATAGATCTCAACTTTAATGTGTTTTACAAATCAGATAATTCCATTTCAAACATACTAAAAAATAAGGTACGGAAGAGGAGGTGGAGGAAGAAAGTTTTTCTCCAACCTATCTCAAAATATTTATTACCGCATACTGTCAAAATCATTTTACTGAACCCTTTCATAGATTTTATCCCAATAATTTATTTCTGTACATTCATAAATGTTTTTACTTTTAATTTTTTTGTGATATTGCACAAACTTTATATATTTACTGCTTTAATCATTACCGAAAGAGAAATACATGAACTTCCGTTATCTCCTGTTCACAATGATCCTGC
>JBLMZZ010000199.1:0-7047 GCA_050259095.1 Omnitrophica WOR_2 bacterium
GCATAAAGTACTTTTCGTGATCGGCATCAATTGCCTGTAACTTACTCATTATAATATCAACAGCTACCCTTCCTTCAAGCACCACTTTGCCGGAAATATCTTCGGAAAAGAATCCTTTACCTATGAGCAGACCTAATGTTCTGTTTCTACTGAGGTCATTCAATGCGGTGAGTCCAAAGTCACCAATTCCGCAATAGCGAAGCAACGTTTCCTGTTTTCCTCCAAACACCATTAACAGGTCGTGCATTTCATTAAATGCTCTGGTAAAGACCAGAAATCTCAGATTTGGTGAATTAAAATGAGCGTCTATAATACCGATAATTATAGCATATACATTCTTAAGAATACTCAATATCTCAACACCGGTCACATCAGAAGAATAGTCAATATGTATTGGGGTACCCGCAAAAATGTGGTGCAGATTATTGTAGATACTAAAATCTTTTGCTCCAACAGTCATTGCTGTTGGCATATTATTTATTAATTCACGTGCAAATGTTGGACCTTTAAGACTGCATACAGGATTTGGAACAATCTTCTGCAGATCATCAACAATCGTTTCATTATTACTTGCAAAACCCTTAGCCAGATTAATAATTATTGCGTTCTTATCAATCTTGTCTTTTAAGCGCTGGATATAAGGTACAATAGCTGATGAAGGAATTGCAAGGAAAATAAAATCAGCGGATGCTAATACAGACTCATCTGTTGTAGCCTTTAAAGTTTTATCAAGCTTTATTTGAGGGAAATAAGTTCTGTTTATATGGAATTCATTAATGTCGTTGACCACATCTTCCTCAATAGATAGCAAAGTGACGTTATGATGGTCGTAGCTTGATAAAATTTGACCTAATGCAGTTCCGATTGAACCTGCTCCGGCAATGCAGATATTCTTCTTTGACAACATGCTCATTATATAAAAACGGTGCAAAGATACATTAAATCAATTGCTATCGTACTTCTTCAAGTATCGTCGGTATTGATAACTATACTTTCAACCTTTCGTTACTCAAATTAGCTTATATTTGTATTCAATGATTACACAGCTTTCCTATTACTGCTTTTGCGGAAAATAATCTTCAACAAATGGAGAAAAGTAAGTTATTTTTAATTGGTGGTGGCGGTCACTGCCAGTCAGTTATAGAAAGTATTGAAAGAACCAATAGTTTCATTATTGAAGGAATCAGTGATGTAGCTTCAAAAATTGGTGAGTATGTTCTCGACTATAAAATCAGTGCTACTGATGAAACTATTCAGCACCTTGGGATTAATGATCTTCTCTTTCTCATTACAATTGGTCAGATAAAAACCACTGAGCCCCGCAAGAAAGCTTATAATTTCCTTAAAAGCAACAATCAACAATTAGCTACTATCATAGATCCGGGATCAATAGTATCTAAACGTGCCATTATTGGAGAAGGTACTGTGATTTTAAGAAACAGTTTTATAAATGCAGGTGTTGAAATAGGTGTTAATTGTATTGTTAATACCGGCGCCATAATAGAACATGATAGCAAGATTGGCAGGCATGTTCACATTTCAACGGGTGCAATTGTCAACGGTGATTGTGTTATTGGCGATGAATCGTTTATTGGCAGTGGAGCTGTTATATCAAATGGTATTACCATAGTTGCCGGTACATTGGTTGGAGCAGGAACTGTTGTACTTCAAAATATTAATGAACCGGGAACCTATCTGGGGAATCCTGCAAAAAGAATCAAATAGAAAAAATTTATACAATTGTGAGTAAGCATGTTATTGTAATTGCAGAAGCAGGTGTTAATCATAACGGTGATATCAAATTGGCGTTTCAACTTATTGATGCCGCTAAAGATGCTAATGCAGATTATATAAAGTTTCAAACTTTTATACCTGCGCTGTTAGTCTCTAAAGATGCTGCAAAGGCTGATTACCAGATTAAAAATACAAATGAAGGGACACAGCAGGAAATGCTGGAAAAGTTAGCCCTTACTTATGATCAGTTTGACACATTAAATGATTACTGCAAAAAAAAGAATATAGGCTTCCTTTCAACCGGTTTTGATGAAGGGAGTGTGCGATTTATTGATTCATTAAATGTTGATTATCATAAAATTCCATCCGGTGAAATTACGAATCTGCCATATCTCAGACTCATTGCAAGTCTTCACAAAAAGGTAATTCTAAGTACCGGCATGGCTGAAATGCGAGAAGTAACCGATGCAGTTAATATTTTGATCAATGAGGGACTTTCGCATGATCAGATCACTGTTCTTCAATGCACTACTGAATATCCGGCGCCTTATGATGAAGTAAACTTGCTGACAATTAAATCAATGCAGCAAGAGTTAAAGACGAATACAGGATACTCCGACCATACACAGGGAATTGAAGTACCCATTGCTGCTGTGGCACTTGGTGCTTCCATAATTGAAAAACACTTTACATTAAGCAGAGAATTGCCGGGTCCTGATCATAAGGCATCACTTGAGCCAAAGGAACTTACCGAGATGGTAAAAGCTATTCGGCATATTGAAACAGCACTAGGCACAGGGATTAAGGCCCCTACTCCATCGGAAATAAAAAATATTAATGCAGCACGCAGAAGCATTTTTACTAACAAGAATCTCATGAAAGGAGATATAATCAGGCATGAAGATCTGATTATGAAACGACCGGGCAATGGAATCAGTCCAATGAGGATAGATGAAATAGTGGGAAAAACAGTTTCAATGGATTTGAGAGAGGATACGATGCTTGAGTGGAGGCAATTACTTTAAAATTAGATAAATAAGTTTATAAATGATAAATCTGGGAGTATTAACAAGTTCAAGAGCTGATTTTGGTATTTATGAACCCCTATTGCAAAAACTGATTAAAGAGGATAAAATCAATACTCAGATTATTGCATTTGGCACTCATCTGTCACCACGATATGGATATAGCATTCAACACATTCTTAAGTTACCCGTGTCAGTAATTGCTCAGTTTGATACTGCTCCTACAGATGATTCCCCAACTGCCATTGCAAATAGCATGGTACTTACTATGCAATCAATGATTAGTGTTTGGGAGAAGAATAAATTTGATCTATTGCTGTGTTTGGGTGATCGATATGAAATGTTTTCAGCTGTAGCTTCCACCCTGCCATTCAATATCAAAGTTGCTCATATTCATGGTGGTGAAACTACTTTAGGGGCTATTGACAATGCTCTCAGACATTCAATCACTCACATGTCGTCACTTCATTTCACTGCATCTGAAGAATACAAACAAAGAGTAGTTGAATTGACAGGTAGCAGTGATAGGGTTTTTAACACCGGTGCACTGAGTATTGATAATCTTTCAACGGTAAGTTTCATGACGAAATCAGAGCTATGGAATCAGTTCTCTATTGATCTCGATAAGCCTACCATGTTAATTACCTTACATCCTGAAACTATAGAATATGCTAATAATGAACAGCATATCAAAGCAGCGCTCAAAGCATTAGAGAAAAGAAAAGATATACAACAGGTTATTACCATGCCTAATGCTGATACCTCCGGACTTATGATTAGGAGGTTATTGGCAGATTATGCAACCGGCAAACAAAATGTTAAACTGGTAGAGAATTTTGGGTCAAGAGCCTATTTATCAATGATGAAACATTCAAGCTTCATGCTTGGAAATTCATCAAGCGGTTTTATTGAAGCTGCATGGTTTCCCAAATGGGTTATTAATATAGGGAATAGACAAAAAGGTAGAATAAGAACCCCTAACATTGTAGATGTTCCTTTTGATGAAACATTGATTGACAATGCTATCAGCATGGTACTTACAAATAAATTACCGGAAGTTGAACAAATCTATGGGGATGGCAAGGCCTCTGAAAGGATTATTAAACATATTTTAGATGAATTCAGCACTGATTAAAAAACAAACAATAAATCAAAATCAAGAACTCAAGGAAGCCCTTGAAAAGTTGAACAATGTACCCGATAACCTGACTTTGTTTGTTATTAATGATAACGAAGAATTAGTTGGTGCTTTAACAGACGGTGATATACGAAGGGGGCTTCTTAAAGGATTTACACTTGAAGATTCTGTTGAGAAGTTCATGTTCAAAGAATTCAGGTATCTTTCAGAAGAGAACTTTACACTTGAGCAAGTTCGTAATCTTAAAGAAAGACGCATTAAGTTAATTCCAATGGTAGATAATAAAATGCGTATTTCACGATTGATTGATCTCACAAAATACAAGTCAGTATTACCTCTTGATGTGATTATAATGGCTGGAGGAAGAGGGGAAAGACTTAGACCTCTTACTGATAATTTACCAAAGCCTCTGCTTAAAATTGGGGATAAACCAATCCTTGAACACAATCTTCGACATATTGCTTCCTTTGGCATAAACAAGTTCTATATTTCGATAAATTACCTTGGCCACATGATAAGTAACCATTTTGGCAATGGTGAAGATCTTGATATTGATATTAAGTACATTGAGGAGAAAGAACCACTTGGAACTCTTGGTGCTGCTTCTTTAATTAAAGATATTCATTATGATCAGGTGCTTATTATGAATGCAGATGTGCTGACAAATATAGACCTTGAAGATTTCTTTAGTGAATTCATCGAAAACAATGCGCTTATGTCGGTTGCTTCGGTACCGTATAAGATAAACATGCCCTTTGCTGTTTTGGAAACTGCCGAGAACAGAGTACTGGCATTTAGTGAGAAACCTGAATACACATTTTATACAAATGCAGGTATTTACCTCATAAAGAAAGAATTGCTTTCACGTATTCCATCAAATACATTATACCATTCAACGGATCTGATGCAAGATCTGCTTGATAAGAAAGAAAACCTTACTCAATATTCCATGCATGGATTTTGGATGGATATAGGTCGCAAGGAAGATTTCCAAAAAGCTCAGTCCGAAATAAAACATCTCTATACCAAATGAGAACACTATTTATAATTCCTGCAAGAGCCGGCTCAAAAGGGATCATTAAAAAAAATACCCGAATCCTTGCCGGGAAGCCTCTTGTTGTGCACACCCTTTTACTCAGCCGGATGTTCTCCTCCGATAATAGTATTTGCGTTACAACTGATGATCCTGAAGTAGTTGATGCCGTTGCTGAACAAGGCTATAAAGTTCCATTCATTCGGCCGGCTGACCTTTCAAATGATTCAGCAAGCATGAGAGATGTAATGCTTCATGCTTTAAATCACTATAATAGGTTTCGGGATGAATACAATAAGATTGTTTTGTTACAGCCCACATCTCCTTTCAGACAGTCGGAAGATATTTTCAGGTCTTTAAGTCTTTATAAGGAATCACTTGACATGGTGGTAACAGTTATGGAAACTAAAGCAAACCCCTATTCTGTTTTATATGAGGAGAATGAGGAGGGCTTTTTAGCCAAATCTAAAACCGGCAATTTTACTTCAAGACAGGAAACCCCTAAAGTGTGGCAACTAAATGGTGCTGTGTATGTTATTAACGCAAAGTCACTGCAGGAAAAACCAATAAGTGAGTTTACCAAAGTAAAAAAGGTTGAAATGGACCAGTTACACAGTATAGATCTGGATACTGAAATTGACTGGAAATTTGCAGAACTCCTGAATGAAGAGTATAAAATACTTCATTAATTTGTTCTTCTAATAATATCGATAGTTCGTTCAGTGCATTTACCATCAATGGCATAAGCATATTTCCTAATAAACTCCTGATATTTTTCCTGATCTACTCTAAGAGTTCCTTCTTTTACCCGGTTGATGTAACTATCTAACGAATCATGGTCAGTTGCCTGAAAAGCAACACCTTCCTTCACATAGTTAAGAAGATCTTCCTTAAAAGGATCATAAATAATAAGTGGTTTACCAAAATAAACGGCTTCTGACCCTACTGTTGAATATCCTGTAATTATTAAATCGGAGGCTGCCAGTAATTCGTATAAATCAATATCATAGCGTATATCCACATTAAGATACCCTGCTTTTTTAGCTATTCCTTTATAATATTTAACTTCATGTCGTTCAGCAGGATGCAGTTTCACAATTAGTGTTACATCCTTCTGATCTTTAAAGCAGCTAAAGATGTCAAATGCCATCTTATATCTAAAGTCGGGATCAGGAATTGGTTGGGTGGCAAACGTAACAATATACTTACCTTTTGAGATACTAGCTTTAAATTCAGTTGCATGGCTTAACATTGCAGGTATCAGATCGCTCCGCATTTGTCCGGTTGTTACGATAGCATCATCCGGATAATTTGACTTTTCTTTTAGAAACTTTTCAAAATACTCACCCCATACAATTGTTGTATCAGCCATTACATGGTTTGCTTTGTCAGCTTCAGTATATAGATAAGCTGGTTGTGCATCTCCAATATTGCCATGCTGTATTCCAATCGTTTTAACTGAAAATGAGCGTGCGGCATCCAAAATACACCTTGTAGCCGGACTATTTTCATCAATAGCACTGATATTCTGAAACGATGTATTCTTGAAGAACTGTTTATAACAGAGGTATTTGAAAATATAAAATGAAGAAGATTTTCTCAAAGTCAAAAAGGTAGAAAACACTCTTTTCTCTGCTTCGCTTAGACTTTCACTAATAGTATGATGGTGTGAATGACCTGCAAATGCCTCATCCTTATAATATTCGTTAATAATACTGTCGGTGGTTTTATTGAGTTCATTCAATAATTTCTTTCTTTTGATCCAGATTGCCGGATTTATAATTCCTTTAAATAGAATCCATTCACTATAAAGTGTTTTTTCACGTCTCCCTTCTCCATTGAAATAATAGGGATGAAGTTGGAAAGGTTTGGTTGATTTTATTTTAGGGGTTTCAACTTCAGAGATAATCAGTAAACCCTCTAAATTGCTGTCAAACAGAGTATACAGATTAAAATTATCCCACTTCTTTTTTAAAGTATTTACATTACGACATTGCTGTCGAAGAGACCTGTCAATTACAATAAAACGCTTGCTTTTTAAATGATTATTCCTGAAAATGCTAATAAGCACTCTTAATGTAAAGAAAATACTATAGTTTAATATGGCTTTATAATTT
>JBLMZZ010000200.1:0-51101 GCA_050259095.1 Omnitrophica WOR_2 bacterium
GGTACTTGTTTTGCCTTCATCTTTTGCCAGATTGAGAATATAGATTTTTCTCTGGCAATAATTTCAAAAACCAAACCTTGAGCGAGTAAGGCTTTCTTTATAGGATAAATGAACTTATTAATGAATTTTGTTCGTTCTACCGATGTTTCTTCGAGCTTATGGGCAATAGATTTATAGATTTCAGGCTCTGTATATTTCAGGGCTAAATCCTCTAATTCACTTTTAATAGCATATAATCCAAGTCTATGAGCAAGTGGGGCAAACAAGTATATTGTTTCAGAGGCTATTTTAAGTTGTTTTTCATGAGTCATGGATTCAAGCGTCCTCATATTGTGCAACCTGTCAGCCAATTTAATTAGAATTACCCTTACATCATCAGATAGAGTAAGAAGCATCTTCCTGAAATTCTCTGCTTGTGCTGATGGAGTATGATCAAACAGTTCTTTGATTTTGGTAAGTCCATCTATTATTCTTGCCACTTTTTCTCCAAACATGCGGCGCATATCATCAATTGTGTAGTCGGTATCTTCAACTACATCATGAAGTAAGGCACATATTATAGAAGTTTCACCAAGTCCTATCTCACCTGCAACAATCCTTGCCACCTCTATTGGATGATATATATAAGGTTCACCGCTCTTGCGGCGCATGTCTTTATGCGCATTTACAGCAAGATTGAATGCCTTACGCACCATGCGCTTATTTTTAACTTCAGCGCCATTACTCCATGCATTCAACAAACCCCTATAGCGTTTGAGTATTTCTTTTCTTTCTTGTTCAAGATCAGCTACGTACATGCAACTCCTGTTCTATCAATATTTTTTCTAATACTTTTTTGTGCTTTTTATTTTACAAATTTACCTATTTAAAATGACGAATCTTTTATGAATACTACGTTTCATAAAAAAAACAAGTAAAAAGGCAAAAATGCCTTATATTTGTTCTTATTAACGAAATAATCAGGGTTAACGTACCTCAAGTAATAATACGTTCTTTATTTTGTTGTCGATTATCCTGATCATCAGCTGATTGATTATTAATTTCGTTAATCTGACAAAAACAGTTACCAACTGATGAAGGCAGCACATATTTATGACAATACTTGTCTAAAACTAACATTACTTGTTTTAGCTAACTTCATCTTTTTCATTTCACCACTTTATGCTACGCATCAACGAGCAGGTGAAATAACCTACAGACATCTTTCAGGCTTAACATACGAGGTCACTATCACAACGTATACTTTTGCACCAAGTGCGGCCGACCGATGTGAACTAACTTTGAACTGGGGTGATGGTGAAAGCACTGTACTTCCCCGTAATAATGGAAACCCAGGTATTACTCCCGCCGGTATTAATTGCGCACATGTTGGTGAAATGGTAGGTAAAGACATTCGTAAAAATATTTATACCGGAATTCATACTTATCCTTCAGCTTCAACCTACAGAATTTGGCTAGAAGATCCTAACCGAAATATGGGTATTCAAAACATTCCCAATTCTGTTGATGTTCCCCTTTATATCGAAACGGTTCTGGTTATCAATCCGTTTCTTGGTAACGATAGTTCACCTCAATTATTACTACCACCTATTGACAATGGTTGTATTGGAGTACCTTATATGCATAACCCCGGTGCCTATGACCCTAATGGCGACAGTCTTTCGTATAAGCTTGTTATTCCACGTGGTGCTGGAGGATTGAACATTATTGGATATCAGCTTCCAAATCTTGTGGATACTGAAAATCCCGGAACTTTCACCATTAATCAATTGACAGGAGATATTGTATGGGATAGTCCAACAATTCAGGGTGAATATAATTTCGCACTCATAATTGAAGAATGGAGAAATGGTGTTAGAATAGGCTATGTTACCCGTGATATGCAGGTAAATATTATAGCATGTGAAAATCAGCCTCCTAATATTGGTTTCCTTAACGACACTTGTGTAATTGCAGGTGATTCACTAAAAGTGACTGTTGAGGCTACTGATCCTAATAATGACATGCTCACTCTTACTGCAAGTGGCGGACCATTAATATTGCCTGCGAACCCGGCAACATTTAACCTGACCTACGATTCTATTGGCATAACCAGAGGTAATTTTGTTTGGAAAACTTCTTGCTCTCATGTCCGAAACCAACTTTA
This sequence comes from Omnitrophica WOR_2 bacterium, assembly GCA_050259095.1. GTDB lineage: Bacteria > Bacteroidota > Bacteroidia > Bacteroidales > Lentimicrobiaceae > Lentimicrobium. The sequence continues at coordinate 2,147 of JBLMZZ010000200.1, forward strand.
CCAAGTCTATTTCAGGGTAACTGATGATGGAGCTCCCGTGAATCTTGTGGATCTAAAAACTTTAAACATCCGGGTTATTGCGCCACCTGTTACTCAAACTAATGCTGAGCCACTGGGTAATACTATAAAATTATCATGGCAAAGAGCTGTTTGTGGAGAAGCACGTGGTTATAAAATATACCGGCGTGCGGGTAATTCTAGTTTTATACCAGGGTACTGTGTTGTTGGTGTACCTCCTGAAACTGGATTCCAACTTATTGAAACTACCAATGATATTAATACTACCAATTTTGTAGATGACAATAAGGGTGTTGGACTTGTAAGAGGGATTACCTATTGTTATATCATTACGTACTGGTTTGATGATGGTGCCGAGAGTAAAGCTTCTGAAGAATTCTGTACAGACCTAAAGAAAGATCTTCCTGTAATAACCAATGTAAGCGTAGATTCAACCTCTGCTAACGCAGGACAGATATATATAGCATGGTCTAAACCAACAGAACTTGATTCAACACAAACACCGGGTCCATTCATTTACAGACTTTTTAGATCACAAGGTTTTGATGTAGCCAATCCAATTCAAGTAGCCGAATTTAATGACCTGAATGATACTATATACACCGAAAGTGGAATGAATTCTCTTGATAATTCTTGGACTTACAGGATTGAATTTATTAATAACACTCCCGGCAATGTTTTTACAATTGGATTTTCAGTTCCTGCTTCAACTATTTTCCTGACAACAGTTCCATCTGACAAGCAGATCACTGTAATAATTAATGAAAATGTTCCTTGGGCTAATGAAGAGTATGTTATTTATCGAAGGAGTCCGGCTTCTGCGATATTTGATAGTATTGCTTCTATTCCTATAAGAAAGTTCGTTGATACTGCTCTAGTTAATGGCTCGCAATATTGTTATCGGGTTAAAACAATTGGTACATATGGCACACCCGGTTATATTGATCCACTTATTAACTACTCTCAAATAAAGTGCGACACCCCTATTGACAATGTTCCACCTTGTCCCCCGATGCTTACTGCAGATATTAATTGTGAAGCATTAACAATAAGGTTTGCCTGGGAGAATATACAATTAACATGTGCGCCGGATATAGCAAACTACCTTATTTACCAAAAAGGTAATCCATCACAGTTAATTGCCACAGTTTCTCCCGAAAACACAAATTACACCTATACAATAACAGATCAGGCTATTACAGCATGCTACTTTGTAGTGGCAATTGACACTAATGGCAATGTTGATACTACAGCCGCATTCCCATATTGCTTAGGTATTGATGATTGTCCAAGGTATCGTTTACCAAATGTGTTTACACCGAATCATGACAATATAAATGACCTCTTTGTTCCTTTCCCGGGATATACTTCGGTGCAAAGAGTAGAGATGCAAATCTTCAACCGTTGGGGTGTACTTGTATATGAAACTATTGATCCTCAGATAAGATGGGATGGGAAAGATAAGAATACAAAAGATTATTGCCCTGAAGGGGTTTATTTCTATAAGTGCATTGTATATGAGATTGTAGGATCAGCTGAGTCGGCTGAACAAACAACTATACAAAAAAGGGTAATCACTGATAGTGTGACCATACTATATTAAAACAAGCAGCTTATTTATTCAACAGCAGCTAAAAGCAGCTATTGATGGTGCTACCTTGCTTCTTTTGCAGTTAATTTAATTAACATTAAAAAGAAAAGGCTGTCTCAAAAGGGCAGCCTTTTTTATTTACAAGGTGGTGTGTTTTAATGTAGTTCAGGGATGCAGGACTATAGAACCAACTGACGATATAATCAATTACTATAAGGAACCCTTTTGGATCCATTGAGGTCGCCTTAGACTGAACTCCGTTGCAGCTGTATTTAGTATTCGTTGCAGCCTTGATCAGCTTACTCAAACGATGATTATGTCTGCATCGCAACTGAGTGAAACCTGACCTCAATGAATCTATAATCGATCCCTAACAGTTCTTTGTTGTTTGTTCTTGATTCCAACTTCTAAGTTCTAAGTTCTGAGAAGGTTTGAAGTGGTTTATTGACCTCAATTCAAAAGCCCTGGGCATTGATGTACATAAGGAATCACATCGTAGGATGTTTAAAGCTAAGTTCGTCTGTTTCAATCAGCGAAATAGCAATAAATTATCAGAATTCTTAGAACATTTTTTCTGCAAGGTCAACAACACGTGATGAATAACCCCATTCGTTATCATACCATGCAAGAACCTTTACAGTACGTCCATTAACCATTGTGCTTAGTGAATCAAAGACAGCAGAAGCAGGATTATGAATAACATCTACAGAAACAATTTCATCTTCAGTGTATTCCAAAATACCCTTCATTGGACCTTCAGATGCTTCCTTCATCGCGCTATTTATCTGTTCTTTGGTAACATCGGTTTTCAAATTTACCACTAAATCTACCAATGATCCTGTTGGAGTTGGTACACGAACTGAAATACCGTCAAGTTTACCTTTAAGTTCTGGTATTACAATTCCTACTGCTTTTGCAGCACCGGTAGTAGTAGGTATTTGAGACACAGCAGCTGATCTGGCACGCCTAAGATCACTATGAGGTGCATCAAGAATAGTTTGGTCGTTAGTATAAGAGTGAATGGTTGTCATGAGACCGTTCTCAATTCCGAAGCGGTCATTTAATACTTTTGCTACAGGAGCCATACAATTGGTTGTACAGGAAGCATTCGATACACATTGATCGGTTTCCTTAAGGTCATGTTCATTTACACCAAGAACAATGGTTCTGTCAATGGCATCTTTAGAAGGAACAGTTAAAATAACTTTCTTTGCCCCATTTTTCAAGTGATCTCCATATCCTCCTTTTGCACTTTCGCGTGAGCGAAAAACACCGGTTGATTCAACAACAATATCAGGAGTTTGAGCCCATGGAATACTTGCAGGGCTTCTTTCAGCGGTAACAGGATATTTTACACCGTTTACAATGATTGAGGTTTCATCATATGTTACCTTACCCGGAAACTTGCCCTGAGTTGAGTCATATTTAAGAAGATAGGCAAGTGTTTTAGTATTTGTGAGGTCGTTAACCCCCACTACTTCAATGTTTTCACGCTCTAAAGCGATCTTAAAAACATTACGTCCAATTCTACCAAAACCGTTGATAGCCAGTTTAATCTTTGACATACTTATTGAATTTATATAACAGTGTACTACAAATATTTTGCAAAATTAACCACAAATTACCTCATAAACAACCGATAATATTTTTTGTTGGATGAACAGGTTTATGTGTGCTTCACTTGTTAATCTTTAACATTTGAGTCAACAACTTTTTTATCTACTTTTGCATTGATGAAAAATACCCGTAACTTTTGCATTATTGCTCACATTGACCATGGTAAAAGTACCCTGGCTGACCGTTTACTTGAATTTACAGGTACTCTTTCTGAAAGACAGCAACAAGACCAGGTGCTTGATGATATGGATCTTGAACGAGAGCGTGGAATCACTATTAAGAGCCATGCAATCCAGATGGAATACACCTTTGAAGGTACCAATTACAAGTTGAATCTGATTGATACTCCAGGCCATGTTGATTTCTCCTACGAGGTATCAAGATCAATTGCCGCATGCGAAGGTGCTCTACTCATAGTTGATGCTACCCAGGGTATTCAGGCACAGACAATCTCAAACCTTTACCTGGCACTTGAGCATGATCTTGAGATCATTCCTGTGATGAACAAGATGGATATGGATAATGCCATGCCCGAAGAGGTTGAAGAACAAATAATAGACCTCATTGGATGTAGTGCTGATGACATTATCAGAGCTAGTGGTAAAACCGGTATGGGTGTTGGTCAAATACTCGAAGCAATTATTAAGAAAATACCTGCACCTACCGGTGATATTGAAGCACCTCTGCAAGCACTTATCTTCGATTCTGTTTTCAATAGCTTCCGTGGTATTATTGCTTACTTCAGAATTATGAATGGGCAGATCAGAAAAGGTGATTTTGTTAAGTTTTTTGCTACCGGAAAAGAATATAATGCTGATGAAATTGGAGTTCTTAAACTAGTACAGCAACCACGTGATATTTTAAGCGCAGGGGATGTTGGATATATTATTTCGGGTATTAAAACATCACGAGAAGTAAAAGTGGGTGACACCATTACACATGTTAAGCGTCCTTGCGAGAAAGCGATTGAAGGATTTACCAATGTTAAGCCAATGGTCTATGCAGGAGTTTATCCAATTGATGCTGATGACTATGAAGAATTACGTTCTTCAATGGAAAAACTTCAACTTAATGATGCTTCTCTCGTTTTTGAACCGGAATCTTCAGCAGCTTTAGGTTTTGGTTTCCGATGCGGGTTTCTGGGTTTATTGCACATGGAAATTATACAGGAACGTTTGGATAGAGAATTTAACATGGATGTTATTTCAACTGTTCCCAACGTTTCTTACAAGGCTTACACAACCAAAGGTGAAATGATTGAAGTGCATAATCCGTCAGGACTTCCGGCTCCTAATTACCTGGAGTTTATTGAAGAACCTTACATTACTGCTCAAATTATATCTAAATCAGAATATGTGGGTGCTGTAATGACTCTTTGTATTGAAAAAAGAGGCACTTTAAAAAATCAGGTTTATTTAACAAGTAACAGAGTTGAACTTACGGTTGAATTGCCTTTAGGTGAAATAGTTTTTGATTTCTACGATAAATTAAAGAGCATTTCAAAAGGTTATGCTTCTTTTGATTATCATATTACCGGATACAAACAAGCAAAGCTGGTAAGGCTTGATATACTTTTGAATGGGGAGCCTGTAGATGCACTTTCCACCTTGATTCATCAGGATAATGCTTATGAATTCGGTCGTAAGATGTGTGTAAAACTAAAAGATCTCATTCCACGGCAACAGTTTGACATTGCAATACAAGCTGCTATAGGAGCAAAAGTAATAGCCCGCGAAACTGTAAAAGCTGTTCGTAAAGATGTTACCGCCAAATGTTATGGAGGTGATATTACACGTAAACGAAAATTGCTTGAGAAACAGAAGAAAGGTAAGAAGAGAATGCGTCAGATAGGTAATGTTGAAGTACCACAATCGGCTTTTCTTGCAGTACTAAAACTCGATTAATCCCTCTTAAATACCAATTAATTGGTGTTTAAGTCCATAAATAATTACTTCAATTATATTTTTGGCACCAATCTTAGTCATAAGATTAGCTCTGTGTTTTTCAACTGTTCTGCTGCTTATAAACAATTTATCTGCAATCTCTTTTGTTGAATGACCTTTGCAAACAAGAGTAAGTATCTCAAGCTCACGGTCGGAAAACCCAATATCCTCAAACTTTTTTTCTTCGAAATAATCATTCTTAAGAAAGAGTGTCCGCAACTTATTAATCAACTCTTGTGAGATATAATTACCCTTTCCACTGATAAGATCAACAGCTTTCTCAAATTCCTTCATTTCTTCAGGATTCAGACCATTCATTGCCTGTTCATCATGAACAGAAACCTTTGACTGAGAGATGATACCCAAAAGACTAGTGCGACCTTTTACTTTAAGTCCTTCTGTCCCATAAACCTCTATATTCAAATAGTTTCCTGATTTATGCTTTACCTGAAGATTTATATGTAGTTCTTTTTCCAACCCTCGCAAGCATCGGTTAATCTTCTCCATTGCTATTGGACGGGTGTCTTCGGAAATGAGATCCTGAAAACCCATTTCAAGAAGCTCTTCACGACTATATCCCAGAAGATTTGATAAGCTGGGATTTGTCTCAATGAATTTACCTCCCTGATAAATATATATCCCATAGGGTGAAATCATCGACAGAGCAATAAACTTTTCCTCATTAGCTTTCCTGCTTGCTTCTGCCTTATTAAGTCGCGTGGCTATCGAAGTTAGTAATTCATCATACTCAAATGGTTTTACAATATAATCATCAGCTCCCAATTGCATTCCAAACCTAATATCTTTTAACTCTGATTTAGCTGTTAGAAAAACAAATGGTATCATTGAAGTTGCTGAACTTTCTTTAAGAACATTAAATACATCATATCCGCTGATTTCTTTCATGGATATATCGCAGAGTATCAAATCAGGAATTATTTCAAAAGCCTTTTGTATTCCCACAGCACCATCAGGAGCATGTGTTACATCATATCCTTTAACCCTTAATAAATTAGTAATTGTAAGAGCTAATGCCTTATCATCTTCAATAAGAAGTATTTTGATCTGATTTTCGCTTGATGTACTCATCCCCATTCTCCTTTTCAGCAATTTAAATTTACAGGCAAGTCAATAACGAATTCTGTTCCTTTACAAGGTTCGCTGACAATTGAAATATTTCCTTTTTGCAATAATAAACATTCTTTCACTATTGCCAATCCGAGACCTATCCCTTCAACAGTATTCTTCCCCGAATCGTTAAAGAAAACACTCAGACTACTGATTTGTTCCTGAGTGAAACCCATACCATCATCTTTCACAATTACCCTTACAAAGTTCTTTTCAATTTGCTTTGATTCAAACTGTACCTGATGGTTCTTTTTTGAATAGCTTAATGCGTTAAAGATTAGGTGTGTAAATAGACTGGTAAAAAGGTACTCATCAAGAAAAACTTCGCCAATTGAATCATCATGAATAAACTTAATCCTGCCGGGAATCACTTCAGCCTCATTTAACTCTTTTGTAATTGCTTCACACAACTTCTTAAGATCAGTTTTAACGGGTTTATATTCAAGGCGGTTCTTATTCATTGAATCAATAAGAGTAACCTTATCTAATACCCTTAAAAGGGATTTTACAGCCATTCTACTGAGTGAAAAGGCATCCTCTATTGTCTCTCTGTCAAGTTGAAATTCATGGTATTCCAGTAATTGCAAATTAGCATAGATAATTGATAGAGGAGTTCTGAAATCATGTGATACTGATGAAATGCACTTAGAATTTAATCTGTTTAAATTCCTTTCATTCAATAATTGCTTATTGTTCCGTTCAAGTATTGGAAACAGCATATTTGCAGACCGAATAATATACTGTATAAGAGGCTCTCCATTAATTACCTGAGGCAATGCTGTAATCAAAAAATTATACACTTCACCTTTAAATTCAATTTCCCGGGTGAATTCTTCAAGGGTCAGTATCTCTCTTTCATTTTTTTGAATAGTTTCCTCAATTATTTGTTGTAAGCTCAAATTATCTAAAACGCTACGCTTATCTGAATGAGTAATTCTTAAGTTATTAGATAAACATCTACCTTTATTATCTTTAAAGACTACAAAGTATAACTGATTTTCAGATTCGGGTGGAGAGTAAGTATACTCTTCCGTGATAGGAATGTCTTTTTGGTCAACTAACATTTATTCCTGATTGATTGCTTTAATAATAAGGTTATTACGACAAAGATAAGAAATAAAACACAAGCTTAATTGTTGAATCATTTTAATCAACAATTATTAAAAAAAAATGAAAAGGCTGTAACTTTTTGGTATCAAAGTAGGTCATAGTAATATCTTAATAAAATTTATGAATTCAGCTGAATACAATAAATGCGTTAACAATTTTGCTGACAGTGTTTTTCGCTTCATACTGAAAAACATGCGCGACAGAGAGAAAGCGCGCGATGTGGTGCAGGAATCGTTTTCAAAGATGTGGGAAAAATCAGCTGAATTGGATTTTGATAAGGCAAAGTCATATTTGTTCACAACAGCCTACCATACAATGATTGATATGTTACGCAAAGATAAAAGGACTGTTTCAATCGATGATTCTTACATTAATCAGCAAGTGACATTTAACCATTACAGTGATATACAGCAAGTTTTAAACAGAGCACTTGATACATTGCCTGAGATACAAAAAGTGGTTATTACCTTGCGGGATTACGAAGGATATTCTTATGAAGAGATTGGTAAAATCACAAATCTAACTGAATCACAAGTGAAAGTTTACATATACAGAGGAAGAGTAGCATTAAAAAACTACATTGGCAGCATTGAAAGGGTAATTTAAAAGAAGCGGAGGAACTGAAATGGAAATAAACATTAACAATTACGAAATTTTTATTATTGATTATCTCGATAATAAACTAGGGCCTCTCGAAACAGCCCAGCTTCTTCTTTTTCTTGAAAATAATCCGGGCCTAAGAGATGAATTTGAAGATCTTAAAACTTTGACTGTTGTACCATCTGCAAAGGATGTTTTTGGGTTTAATGATTCACTGAAACAACCTGCCGACATTGATGCAGTTAATCTTACCGAACATAATTACACACACTATTTCATTGCTGCAACTGAAGGGGACCTTTCATCAACCGGAAATAAAGTACTTGATAGCTTTCTTGAAAAACATCCAGAATTGCTTAATGAGTATAATCTTTTTAAAGCATGTAAACTTGAACCTGATTCAAGGATAAAATTCCCACACATCGAATCACTTAAAAAGCAAAATAAGCCTGTTTATTTAAGATACTATTTTTCATTAGGTATAGCAGCAAGCATTTTATTATTAATCTCAATATTTCTCAGGTTAACTCCTGAAAATCACAATGCAATTAATTCTGCTATAAGAAAATCAGTAGAGTATCAAATACCCGAAAATGATAAACCCTCTGTTTCCGAAAAAGAAAAGACTAGTAAGAATATAATCCCTGCCAAAAACGGTATTGAAATAAAGGTAAAGAGTAATCCTGCAATCAAAAAGAGAAATCAAGACAGCAAGCCTTTGGATGCCAATGAAAAGGAAACAACTGCACCTATACAAAAGGTCAATAGAAAGAACTTTATCATGAACACCACTCAGCTTATTTCTGAGAATAAGTCAAAAAATTTTTATTCAAACTTATATGACGATATCGAACTTTCACAAGAATTAGCACTTGCTGAAAAAGAGGACGAAGAAGAAGTTAATACTGAACTTTATAGGCCTGAAAAGATTAAAGGTGTAGCAGCAGGAAGGATAATAAACTCAGTTATTAGTAGTGGTGAACAATTTGCTCAACAAATACCCGAATCAATGAACCCATGGTTAATTGCTGATTTAGGAGTCAAAGGATTCAACCTATTAACCAACAATAACTATTCTATTGATAGAAGATATAGCAATAAAGGCAGAGTTGAAATGCTCAAAATTAATAAAGTACAGAAAAATCAATAAAAAGTACTTAATGACTGTAACAAAACGAAATACTTCATCGTCACAATTAAGTAACTTAAACACACTACAATTATGAAATCGCTCTTTAAAAATTACAGAAAATCTTCAGTCATATTGGCTATGGTTGCTTTCTTGTTACCATTGTTCACACTGGCTCAGACTGAAGGAAGCGGTAATATTAAGAAAGAAAACCGCCCATTACCAGAATTCAAAAAAATTGAAGTTGGCAGTGCATTTACTGTCATATTAAGCCAGGGCGATCCCGCTGTGACAGTAGAAACTGATGATAATCTGGGACAGAACATTGAGACTCTCGTTGATGAAGGAGTACTGACTATAAATTCTAGCGGAATTAAGAATCCCACATCTCTTAAAGTTTACGTAACAGCTCCCGACATTACAGATATTGAATTGACAGGTGCAGCCCGCTTGGAATCAAAAGGTGTTTTAAACTACCCGGTTATGCATATTAGTGCTGCAGGTGCTTCAAGAGTTAACATTGAAATAAATTCACAAGAGTTGACTACTGAAGTCTCAGGTGCTTCACGTATTACATTAAGAGGAAGTGCAACAAGCCATACTTCGGAAGTTTCGGGTGCATCCTCTGTTAATGCTTTACTCTTAAAAACAGTTACAACTACTGCTGAAGTTTCAGGTGCAGGAAAGATGTCGGTATTTGCTAAAAATCAAATTAATGCTGATCTGAGAGATGCCGGATCATTAAAATATTTCGACAATCCCGACATTAAGAAAGCTAAGCAATCAGGCAGTTCAGTAATTAATCTGAATAACCCCGACAATGCTGTTCCAAAAGAATCAGATGAGGACCTTGGGGATGTTGAAATAAAAGTATTTGAAGATGGAGATTCTACTTTCATAAAACTTGGTCAGCTTAATCTTCATGTAGATGAGAATGGTGATAATACAAAAATAGGCATTGGCCAACATGATCTTGAAATTGACGATGAAGGAAATGTAAAGTTTAAGAAACATCATAAAGAAAAATTTGATGGACATTGGGGTGGTTTTGACATAGGAGTCAATGGTTTACTTAATTCTGATAATACTTTATCTAGTCCGTCAGGATATGATTACATGGATCTTAAAATGGAGAAATCCATCAACATAGGAATCAATATTTTTGAGCAAAACTTTAACCTTATAACCAACAAGTTTGGCGTAACAACCGGTATGGGACTTGAATGGAATAACTATCGCTTACAAGATCATGCCAGAGTGTTTCTTGATGATAAGCTTTCCGGTTATCTTTATGAGGGTTCTGATACTAACTTTGTAAAGAGTAAATTTGTTACCAGCTACCTTACTCTTCCGTTAATGTTAGAATATCAAACTAATAGCCATTCTAAAATCAATAGCTTTCACATCGGTTTCGGTGTATTGTCAGGACTAAGAATTGGCACCCATACAAAACTTGTTCATGAGAATGGAGACAGGAAGATCGATAAAGATCATGGGTCAACAGCTATGAGTCCATTTAAACTTGATTTAATGGCACGTATTGGATGGGGAAAGATCAATCTCTATGGTAAATATTCACTAGTGAAACTTTTCAAGAATGACAGAGGACCAGAATTGTTTCCTTTTTCGGTTGGGATAAGTCTGGTTAATTGGTGATAGCGTGTGTTGATTAATAAATAAAATGCTGTTCTTCAAGTTTAGAACAGCATTTTTCATTGTAAAAAATTATATTAATTTTACACCCTCAAAAAGAATAAAGAAACAAATAACTGAAGTTGTATGTCAGGACACAATAAATGGTCAACCATTAAGAGAAAAAAAGGAGCGATAGATGCAAAGCGCTCAAAGATCTTTTCGAGGATCATTAAAGAAATTACAGTAGCTGTTAAAGAGGGTGGTGCTGATCCTGATGGTAATCCCCGATTAAGACTGGCAATTGCTAATGCAAAAGGCGCTAGTATGCCAAAGGATAACATTACCAGAGCCATCAATAAAGGTGCTGATAAAGATGCCGCTAATTATCAGGAAACTTCTTATGAAGGTTATGCACCAAATGGGATCGCACTTTTTATAGAATGTACAACTGACAATGTACAACGCACTGTATCAAATGTTCGCTCATATTTCAACAAGTTTGGTGGTAGTTTAGGAACCAATGGTTCACTTGCATTCCTTTTTGATCGTAAAGGTGTTTTCTTAATTCCTAAAGGTAATATAAACCTCGATGATCTTGAAATGGAACTTATTGATGCAGGGGCTGAAGATATTCAACTTGAGGACGATACTATCACTGTTACCACTGCAATGGAAGATTTCGGTCAGATGCTTAAGAAACTTGAAGAAATAAAAATTGAACCCGAAAGTGCAGAATTGCAGCGTTTACCAAAAAATACTGTTAAAGTTGATAAGGAAACTGCAAGAAAGGTTATGAAACTTATTGATCATTTTGAAGAAGATGATGATGTTACCAATGTTTTCCATAATATGGAACTCACCGACGAAATAATGGAAGACCTGGATTCATAATTTAAATGAACTGAATTTTAAAAGGAGGGAAACTTGATAGTTTTCCTCCTTTTTTATTTTAAATAAGGAATTATCATCACTGCTTTCACAACTACATTAGTAGTATTAAATTAAGTTCCTATATACCTCCTATATACCCCCCATATACATCCTATATACATCCTATATACCCTCCATATACATCCTATATAGGCTCTATATACGGTAAAGGTATATAGGGCCTATTGAAGATGTATTTTAGATCTATGTTGAGATTAAATTAATCTTTAATAATCTCTCTTCAAAAATGTATTGTTTATAAAAAGCCAAATAGCACATAAAAAAAAAGGCTGCCCTTTTGTGGCAGCCTCTATGTGATTTTAAAGGTAGTATCAAATATTACTTATGCGCTTTAATGTTTTCAACAATCTCATAAGTATCAAGAGCTATAACTAATTCCTCATTTGTAGGTACTACCATAACTTTTACATTTGAATCATCAGCTGAAATAATTGCTTCTTTTCCACGAAGTCCTTTATTCCTGGATTCATCAAATTTAATACCCATATATTCCATATGGTTGGTTGTGAGCATACGTGTGGCAGGGTCATTCTCCCCTACTCCACCGGTAAATACAATAGCATCAACGCCACCCATTGCCGCTGCATAAGCACCTATATATTTCTTTATCCTGTAATAATACATTTCAAGAGTAACTTGTGCTCGTTGATTTCCTTCTTCAGCTGCCTTTTCTACATCGCGCATATCACTTGACACTCCTGATACTCCAAGCATTCCTGAGTGTTTGTTAACTAATGTATTTGCTATATCAAGATCCAATTCCTCCTTATTGATAATTTGGAGGAATGCGCCTATATCAAGATCCCCTGTACGCGTACCCATTATAAGACCTTCAATAGGAGTCATACCCATAGATGTATCAAGCGATTTGCCATTTTTAATAGCTGCTATAGATGCACCATTACCAAGATGACAGGTAATGATCTTCATATCGTTGATGTCCTTACCCAGTATTTCGGCAGCTCTTTGTGAAACATATCTATGACTTGATCCATGAAAACCATACCTGCGGATTTTGTACTTCTCATAAAGTGAATATGGAATTCCATACAGGTAGATGTAATCAGGCATTGTTTGATGAAAGGCTGTGTCGAAAACACCAACTTGTGGCACCTTAGGTAATAATGCCGTAATGGAATAAATTCCCTTTAAATTTGGAGGGTTGTGCAACGGGGCAAGATCTATACATTCTTCTAATGCAGCAATAACTTCATTGGTAATATATACACTGCCTTTAAACTTTTCACCTGCATGAACAACTCTGTGACCAACAGCATCTATTTCATTCAAGCTCTTAATACTTCCATATTTAGGGCTAATAAGAATGCCAAGTAAATATTCTATTCCTTGTTGATGATCAAGAATTTCACCTTCCAGTTTAAGCTCAGCTCCGTCGCTTCTTGTATGCTTGATAAGTGATCCTTTTAATCCGATCTTATCAACCAAACCTTTCGCTAAAACATCCTGAGAAGGAAGATCGAATAACTGGTATTTTATGGATGAACTTCCACAGTTCAATACTATAACTTTCATTTCTGTTTATTTAGAGATTTTTGATCCGGAATTTAAACTCTTCCAAGACTAATTATTTGTCCATGTTTAGGTAATCTTTTGTCGCCCTGGTATAGATAAAAGCCCTCGCCTACACGACGTCCAAAAAGTTGAGCACGAACCATACGTTTTAAAACAGGCGAAGGTTTGTATTTCTGATCACCAAACTCAATATACAGATTTTCCATCCACTTAAGCAGTTTATCCAGACCAATCTTATCGGCCATTTCAAAAGGTCCTAATTGCAATCCGGATGTTTCCTTCATCGTCTCGTCAATATCTGCAACAGTTGCAATACCTTCCATTAATATTTCACATGCTTCATTGATAAGAGGCACCAACATTCTTGTGCTGATATTACCAGATGATTCATTTACATTAATCAGCTTTTTACCAATGAGCAATGCCAGTTTACTTACAATTGCATAGGTTTCATCATTTGTATAAACTGAACGAACAGCTTCTACAATCTTAACCTTACCAACAGGAGCAAAGAAATGAAGTCCCATAGCCCTTTCAGGGTGTTTAAGTACAGAAGATATCTCAGAGATCATCAAAGTTGCAGTATTCGATGCAATTACTGTTGTAAGTGATACTACCGATTCAATCTTTTTAAAGATCTCCTGACGTAATTCAAGACTTGTTCCTTTTTTCTTTGAATTAACAGTTTCAAAAACTACATCACAGTCGGCCAGTGTTTTATAATCCGTAGATCCCTTTATACGTGAAAGAATAAGTTTCTTTTCACCATTTGTAAGTCCCCACCTGCTTATTCTGTCATCAAGCATTGCTTCAATACGTACCAGTATATCAGCGACTCTTTCATCGGTGATATCTATAAAGGCTACATCAATACCCGATTGACTGATAAGAACCGATAATTCCTGGCCCATAGTTCCACATCCAACTATTCCAATTTTTTGAATAGTTCCTTTTGACTGCATGGATTTGCCCAGGCTAAAATCCTCTAATCTTTCTAACATTTGCGTTTGTTATTAAATAGTATACCAAAATATGATTAAGCTGACTGATTGGCTGTTATTGCAACCAAATTTACTATATCGCTCACTGAGCATCCTCTTGACAAATCATTGATAGGAGCTGCCATGCCCTGAAGAACAGGTCCGATAGCTTCGGCTCCTGCTAATCTCTGTACAAGTTTATAAGTAATATTTCCTGTTTCAAGACTTGGAAAAACAAGCACGTTTGCTTTACCGGCTATTAAACTTCCAGGAGCTTTACTTATTCCAACCGATTCAACAATAGCTGCATCAGCTTGTAATTCACCGTCAATTTGAAGCCATGGCGCTTTTTCACGTGCTATTTTAGTTGCTTCAACCACTTTATCAACCAGTGCATGTTTTGCACTACCCTTAGTGGAGAAACTCAACATAGCTACTCTCGGTTCAATCTTAGCTATATTTTTTGCAGTATAAGCTGTTGAGATTGCTATTTCAGCCAATTCAGCAGCTGTAGGGTCAGGATGTACTGCACAATCTGCAAATACGAGTATATTTTCAGGTACATAAGGATTGTCTTTCAGAAGCATAATAAATGCACCTGAGACGACACTTATACCCGGTAATGTCTTAACAATTTGAAATGCGGGTCTTAACACGTTACCTGTAGCATTTTGGGCACCTGCAACTTCTCCATCAGCTTCCCCTGCTTTAATGAGAAGAGTAGCCAGATAAAGCGGATCTTTTGCGAGTTCTGATGCTTCTTCGTAGCTTAATCCCTTTGATTTTCTTATCTCAAAAAGAAGATCAGCATATTTTTTATGATCAGGATTATCCTGAGGATCGATAATCCGGGCCTGATCAATGTTCTGAAGATTATATTCTTCACACTTTTGTTTGATCTCTGCCTTATTACCGATCAAAATAATACGGGCAATTTTCTCATTAATAATATAGGCTGCCGCTTTAAGAGTACGCTCTTCAGTACCTTCAGGAAGAACAATGCACTTGTTCAGCTTTTGTGCATTTTCCCTGATTGTGTCCATTAAACTCATTTTGTAACGATATTTTAGTTTTTTGTATAATTAAGGAGTGCAAAATTATAACTAATTGGCAGGCCTTCCTAAATTATTTTATTCCGTATTAAGTGTTATTTTACATTAGTTTATGTCAGATTGCTGCAATGAGTTAATTCGCCTGATTTAAGCTTGAAATAATTGACTATTTTTGCCTTTTATTGTATTTCTATTGAACCTCATGATTCGTAAAATCATTTTCCTTGCCCTCCTATTGCTGATTACTGCTGGTGTTATGGCACAATCACGTAAAAAAATACGTTTAGTGCAGGCAGATGAAGCTGTTTATGATAAAACTCTTGGCGAGGATGTTCAGAGAATTATTGGAAATGCTGTTTTTGAACATGAAGGTGCTTTTATGTATTGTGACTCAGCTCATCTGAACAATGCTAATAATAGCATGAAGGCTTATAGCAGAGTTCATATTAAATCGAGCGACACTCTTCACCTTTATGGAGATTCCATTTATTATAATGGCGACACAAAGATAGCTGAGGTGTTTAGCCATGTTAAACTCATTGATAATAAGACAATTCTTACCACCGATAAACTTCTTTTTGATCGTAATACAGGTATTGCTTCGTACACAACAGGTGGCCATATGGTTAATGAGGGAAATACGCTCGACAGTAAAAGAGGTTATTACCATACTAACACTAAAGACTTCTTTTTCAGGCTTAAAGTGGTTCTTACTAATCCCGATTATGTAATGAATTGCGATACACTGGAATATAATACACAATCTAAAATATCAAAGTTTAAAGGTCCTACTACCATTAAAGGAAAAGATACTGATATCTATGCTGAAAATGGTTGGTATAACACCAGCACCGATATTTCAGAATTCAATGAAAATGCCCGTGTTCGTAATGGCGATCAGATACTTACAGGCGACAGTCTGTATTATGAACGGACAAACGGTTATGGCAAAGCTTTCAAAAATATTATTGTAATTGATACTGTTCAGGATGTGATTATTTATGGACAATATGCAGTTTATGATAAGTCACTTGGTTATACCATGATTACTGATCGTGCTGAAGCACATATTATTGAGGACAATGATACGCTTTATATGCATTCTGACACCATGAGAGCTACTTTTGATTCAGCCCAAAACACAAAAGAGCTTTATGCATATTACCACATGAAGTTTTTTAAATCAAATTTGCAGGGTATGGCCGATTCACTCATCTATATTTTTGCTGATTCAACACTAAAACTTCATAAACAACCAGTACTTTGGACTGAAGGTAATCAGTTAACCGCTGACTCCATCTATGTTTTAACTGGTAAAAAATCTATAAAAAAAATGTTCCTTTACAATTCAGCTTTTCTTGTTTCAAAGGATACTACGGGTTACAATCAAATCAAGGGAAGGGATATGACAGGGTACTTTAATAATAATGAAATATCCCTAATTGAAGTAAAAGGAAATGCAGAAACCATTTATTGGGTAAGGGAAGATGATGGCAGTCTGACAGGTATAAATAAAGCCTTCTCAAGCAATTTGAATATACAGTTGAGGAATCGGAAAATTCATAAAATCACCTATCTCTCAAAACCAACGGCTACTCTTTATCCTGAAGGTGAACTGAAATCAAATGATCTATTGCTCAAAGACTTTAAGTGGTACGGAGATCAAAGACCATTAAACCGGTATGATATTTTTAAATGGGAGTAAGTCCAAATCAATCAGTTAGCTTATTAGCTATTTGATTGTATCAGTTAATGAGACTGTTTCGGCCGGTTTACCTGTTTTTCCAAAGATTGAGAAATGAACGTATCTCTTTGGATTGATTCGTATATCATTCAATAGCAAATCAAGTTGTCTGGATGAAGCGGCAAGATCATTATAAAGCTTTTCGTCATTTAGCAGCAAACCAAGTGAACCTTTTCCCTTATTAATCTTATCAGTTGTAGAAGTAAGATTTTTAATAGAGCTTTCCAGGTTTGTAAGGGTACTTGATAAATTAAATCTGGCAACAGTATCCGTAATTCTTTCAGCATTTGAAATAATATGAGTCAGGTTCTCATTATTCTCTCTGAGATTAGAGGTAATAGATTCAACATTGGCAAGAATTCTGGAAAGTCTTTCCTGTTCCGAAGTCATAAGAGTATCAAAAGAACCTGAAACGCTTTCAAGATTTTGAATTGTTTGAGTTAAACTTTCAATACTTTTTTTAAGATTTTCGCGTGTTTTGTAGTTAAATACATCACCAACAGCACTTATTGCAGTATCAATACTGCTCATCATGCTACCTGCCTTACGAAGGATTGGTTGAACCATCTGGTTAACCTCTTCCTGCAATGACATCGCAATATCAGATTTTATAGTATCTCCGGAATTCAGGTACTTTGTTGAATTACCCAGTTGTATTTCAATTCCTTTTGTTCCGAGAATATCAGAACTTTTAAGTTTAGCAACTGAATTATCAGGGATGTTAACGTCTTTTGAGATTGTAAGTTCAACAATAACCTCAGAGCTGTTGTCTTCTCTAAAGTATATATCATCAACCTGTCCTATTTGAAGGCCACTGATAGTGACAGTATTCGCTCTCATCAGCCCCGACACATCATTGTATACTACAAAGAATGTGCGATGCTTATTAAAAAGATCCTTTCCTTTAAGGTAATTAAAACCCCAAATGAAAGCAACAATGGTTAATACCGTAGTAATTCCAATTTTTAATTCTCGTGATAATTTTAGTGATCTCATCTGTATTATATGGAGTCAATTCAATTTTTTAATAATCTTTTGGCTTCTTCAAGATCAATTCGCTCATTATTTTTAAAGGCTACTACAAAACAATCTTTAAATCCCAAGGCGTTTAGTTCTTTAACATGCATCGCAGCTAATTGAGGTGTTTTTTCGGAACCATATGTGTATTTGTAAAAACCATTATGCTGATAATTTTCTACTCCGGTTAATCCTTTAAATTCAGGATCAGAACTTTTCTTTAGAGATTTTGAAATTAAAAATTGTACCTTAAAAACAATATTCTCATCGGAAGGTTTCGCATTTCCCTGGTTGGCAGTATTATCTTGTATCTCAATGGTTTTATCTTTAGTATTATTTTCAACAGTATCAGTTCTCAGTGGTATAACATTATCTTTTTGTGCCAACAATTCTTTATCATTGGCAGCAACAGGTCCGGTAGATGCTAATTCAATCTTTTCTGAAGCTTGCACGGTCTGCCTGTCAGGTAGGTTGTCTGTTGTTTCTTTCTTAGACAATAAAGGTGAGGTTTTCTCTATTGAAGCTTTATAATCCCTGACTGCCCTGAAAATAGCTGATGCAATATATGTTTGGCCTTCATCTGATGCAAGTAATCTTTCTTCCTTTGAATTACTGATAAATCCTGTTTCAATGAGCACCGAAGGCATTGTTGTCTTATAAAGTACAAGAAATCCAGCCTGCTTAACACCTCTGTCGAACATATTAACTCTTTCTTTGAAATGTTTTTGAACACTTGTAGCGAAACCAATGCTTTGATCGATATATGCATTTTGAAGCATAGAGAAAAAGATGTAGCCTTCAGGTGATGACGGATCAAACCCATCATACCTTACATTATAATTATCCTCCAACAATATTGAAGCGTTCTCAGCCTGTGCAACCGAGAGGTTGGCTTCGCTCTTATGGAGTCCCATCACATAAGATTCAGTACCATAGGGTGTAGAAGATTTATTAGCATTACAGTGAATGGAAATGAACAAGTCGGCCTTTGCTTCATTAGCAATCTTTGCACGACGATACAATTCAACAAAAACATCAGTTTTCCGAGTGTAAATAACCTGAACGTCAGGAAGGTTCTCTTCAATGAACCTACCAGTCTTCAATGCAATTGAAAGTGCAATATCTTTTTCATTATAGGTTTTACCTAATGCCCCCGGATCATGACCTCCGTGCCCTGCATCAATAACTACTTTTCTCACTTTTTGTCCCTCAGCTTTTAAAGTAAAGGTGCATGCCACTACTGATAGAATAATTAGGTAAAAAAAGCGTTTTAACCCCATGGTAATTTTGTTTAGTTTTGACCTTTGAACAGGTCATGTAATAATTGTCAGAAATATTGAATCAACTACTTATTCTTCAATGTATTATCTGTAGTTAAACCATAATGTTCAGCTCATAAAAATGCATCTGTTTACTTTACTTAAGTACTAGTAAGCTTAACAACACACAAATTTAAGGTAATTGAAGCACATTAAATATACTTTTTATTCGGTTTTTTACCCAACTTGTAAGTTATTTTGGGCTTTGCTTCTTTTATTGCTGATTTCCACAATTAATCTAACCGCTCAGACTGATACTACATATAGGCAACTATCAGATACTATCAAGACTTTCAAACAATTTCAGGCTGATTCGCTTAGCATTCATTTAGGCGACAGTTTACATGTTAAAGATTCAACAGCTAAAAATATTGAAGGTAAAAAAAAGAAAAGTGCTATCTCTTCTAAGGTCGAATATAGTGCCACTGATTCAATAAGTCTGGATTTGGAAAATCATAAGGCTTATATGTATAAAGATGCCGATATTAAGTACGAGAAGATTGCTCAAAAAGCCGCTTATATTGAAATTGACTTTAATAGCAGCGTACTTAAAGCTTTGCCGGCAAATGATTCTCTGGGAAAACCATATGGAATGCCTGAATTCTCCGAAGGTGATCAAACCTTCAAATCAAAGGAGATGAAATATAACTTCAAAACAAAGCAGGGATTTATTAAAAGCATTATAACTCAGGAAGGTGAAGGTTATTTGCATGGTGAAGTTGTTAAGAAAATGGCCAATGATGTTAGTAATATGCGTGGAGGCCAATACACTACTTGCGATTTAGAGCATCCTCATTATAGTTTAAGATTCTCTAAAGCAAAGGTCATTCCTAAAAATAAAATAGTTACCGGACCAGCCTATATGATGATTGAGGATGTTCCAATTCCGATTGTTCTGCCTTTTGGATTATTTCCAAATAAAAGAGGACAAACATCAGGAATAATAGTACCATCATATGGCGAATCAAGAGAAAGAGGATTTTATCTGGAAGGTGGTGGTTATTATTTTGGAATCAGTGAATACATGGAGCTTAAACTGGTTGGAGATATTTATTCAAGAGGAAGTTGGGCAATAAAACCTGTTTTTAATTACAGGAAACGGTACAAGTATACCGGATCATTTAATTTTGACTATTCAATAAATACACAAGGGGTAAGAGAGACAAGCCAATTTCAGAAGATTCGTGATTTCAGGCTTGTATGGTCGCATCGTCAGGACCCTAAAGCAAGGCCCAAAAGCCAGTTTGGTGCAAGCGTAAATTTTGGATCAAGGACATATAATAGGTATAATCCGGTAAATTATAATGATCACCTGACAAATACCTTTCAGTCAAGTATAAGTTATTCAACCACTTTTGGCGACAAGGTTTCATTCAGCTCTGCCTTAAGGCACAGCCAGAACAATTCTACAAAAATTGTGAACCTTACTTTACCTGAAATAGCACTTGGAGTAACACGCTTTTATCCTTTGCGTCATTCAGGTAAAATATCAAATCTTAAATGGTATGACAATATAAGCATGAGCTATAATATGCGGGCAAGTAATGAAGTAGAAACATACGATTCTATAATGTTCACTAATTCAATGCTTAAAAATTTCAGGAATGGCATGCAACATACCATACCAGTAAATCTCACTCTTAAAGTATTAAAGTACTTCTCTTTAACAAATTCTATTGATTACACTGAACGTTGGTATACCCGTTTTGTAAACAAGGAATGGGTAAACGATACTTTAATAACAGGAAATGACACTGTTGTAGGATATGTTAAAACAGATACGATAGATGGCTTTAAGGCAGCACGTGATTATGGATTCAGTTCATCATTGAACACTAAGCTTTATGGAATGGTGCAATTTCGTAAAGGTGCAATTCGTGCAATCAGGCATGTTGCAACTCCATCTATTAGTTTCTCATACCGTCCTGATTTCGGTTCTTCAAAGTATGGTTATTATAAAGATGTTCAGGTTGATACAGCAGGTAACTATGCACATTATTCAATTTTCGGTGGTGGTGATCCCGCCGGAACTGCCTTTCAATCATTGTTTGGCACTCCTCCAATGGGGAAATCGGGTACTGTTAGCTTTTCTATCAGTAACAATCTTGAAATGAAAATCAGGTCAAAGAGTGATACAATAACCGGTACGAAAAAGATAATGCTTATTGAAAGTTTCAATCTGGGGACATCCTATAATATTGCGGCCGATTCATTGAGATGGTCTCCTCTTGTTTTAAATGCCAGAACAACCTTATTTAAAAAACTAGGAGTGCAATACTCAGCTAGATTCAACCCATACATTAAAAATGATGCCGGAAAATCTCTCAATAAATTTGAGTGGGATGTAAATAACAGGCTCTTCAGAAGGGAAAGCTCTTCATGGAATTTTTCATTGTCTTACAATTTTAGTTCGGAAAAGAAAAAGACAACAACTAACCAAAGTACGGTAGTAATGCCTTCTCAGGAAGCTGAACAAATTATTCAAAAGCCTGATGATTACATTAACTGGAATAATCCATGGAACTTAAGTTTTAGTTATAATCTTAACTACGGCGATAGATTTTCATCAAAGACTAAAAAATATGATAACACCCTGGTTCAAACTTTTGGGTTCAACGGTGATGTAAATATAACACCGAAGTGGAAAGTGAATTTTGTATCAGGGTATGATTTTGAAAAGAATAAAATATCACATGCTTCAATTAGTGTATATCGCGACCTTCACTGCTGGGAAATGCGATTTAACTGGATTCCTATTGGATATCTAAAAAGCTGGAACTTCTATATAAAAGTAAAAGCATCCATTCTTCAAGATCTTAAACTTAACAGGAAAAAAGACTTTAGAGATAATTGATAAATATCTTCTTTGGAAGAAACATTTTATTAATTCTAATAATCTTACTGTCAAATTTATACTTTTGTATACATGATATTTAATCTATCTTTCATTAGACTGCAAAAGTGGAGGCTTAAACATATTAGCCATCGCAACTTCGTATTATTCCTCAGTTTTATTACAGGATTAATAAGTGGACTATCCGCAGTTGTACTGAAGAATATTGTATTTTATACTCATTACTTTCTTACACAAGGCTTTAGCCATGATGCAGCAAATTACTTATATCTTGCATATCCTTTAATCGGAATTGCAATTACCGTACTTTTCGTTAAGTATATTGTTAAGGATGATATTTCTCATGGAATTAGCCAGGTACTTTATGCAATTTCAAGAAATAATAGTCACATTAAACCCCATAATAATTACTCATCACTTATTGCCAGTACTATTACTGTTAGTTTTGGAGGGTCAGTAGGATTGGAAGCACCTATTGTTCTTACAGGAGCTTCGATAGGTTCAAATCTGGCAAGAGTTCTGAGAATGGACTACCGGACTATTACTTTGATGATTGGATGTGGGGCTGCAGGCGCAATTGCAGGCATCTTCAATGCACCAATAGCCGGAGTATTGTTTGGACTTGAAGTATTGATGCTTGATCTCACCATGGGTTCGCTTATCCCGCTGTTGATAGCATCAGTTACCGGAGCTACTCTTAGTTCATTTTTAATGGGTAAAACAGTATTATTTTCTTTTTATGCCATTGCTCCTTTCAATCTTGGTAACATACCATTTTACATCTTGCTGGGTATAACAGCAGGTTTTGTTGCATTATACTTTGTTAGAGCTAACAGATTTATCGAATTAAAAATAAATCTTATAAAGAAACCATTTTCCCGATTGTTATTATCAGGATTAATAGTTAGCTTTCTAATTTTCCTTCTACCTCCACTTTATGGTGAAGGTTATGATATTCTGACTGATATACTCAATGGTCGTGGCGAAAATCTATTCAATGGTAGTTTCTTCTATTATTTTAAAGATAATGGGTACCTGTTTCTACTATTTGTAATACTGGTATTGTTCTTTAAAGTCATAGCCATGTCATTTACTACGGCAGGTGGTGGTGTAGGAGGAGTTTTTGCTCCTTCACTCTTTATGGGCGGGGTAACAGGCTTCTTGTTTGCAAGTGTAGTTAATACTTTTACTTCTCTTAATTTACCCGAAAGTAATTTTGCATTAGCAGGCATGGCAGGTGTGATGGCGGCTGTTATGCATGCACCACTTACTGCAATCTTTCTTATTGCTGAAATAACTGGTGGATATGAGTTTTTTCTACCATTGATGATAACCTCAACGATTGCTTATCTGACAATCTATTTTTATGAACGTCACAACATCTATTCGAAAAGACTCGCTGATCGTGGTGAGTTAATTACCCATGATAAAGACAAAGCTGCTCTTTCAAGATTAAAAATAAACAAGTTAGTTGAACATAACTTTTTAACAGTTAAGCCTGATGCAACACTAGGTGATCTGGTAAAGATTATCGCCAAATCTGAAAGAAATGTATTTCCGGTAGTAGATGAAGAGAATAATTTCCTTGGTGTAGTTTTCATTAATGATATACGTAACATCATCTTTGAGCATGAGATTTACGACACCACTTATGTGAGGAATTTAATGTTTATGCCCGATACAATAATAAGTCTCGATGCAACAATGGAGGATGTAGCTAAAAAATTCAGCGAAACATCTCATTATAATCTACCTGTGCTTAATAATGGAAAATATATAGGTTTTGTATCAAGAGCTAATGTATTCTCCTCTTATAGAAATCTAGTTAAAGAATTTTCACAGGACTAAGTATGCTGTCTGATTATTTAAAAAGTCTATATCAAATACGCATTTTCCTTTTAATAATCGGAATTTATGTACTTACATTAGGGAGCCTTCTTAGCATTTATGGCTATCGCGACAGCTTCATTATTATGAATAATAATCATTGTGCATTGCTCGATTGGCCAATGTTTATCATCACTCATTTAGGAGACTCTTTAATACTAACTTCCATAATAAGTTTGATATTTATTCAGAAAAAGCCACATACAGTCATACTTGTAATTTTAGTAGTAATTACAACTGGTTTAATAAGTCAAGTGCTGAAAAATGTATATTTTTCAGAATGGGACCGTCCTTTAAAAGTGTTCAATGAAAGTCCTTTAGTATATACACTACCAAATTATCGGTTATTTCATAATAGCTTTCCTTCAGGTCATTCCATTACTGCTATGGCAGCATTTACTGCTTTAATATGGAGCTTAAAACCACGATTAAGAGTGCAAATTACACTGGCTCTGGCAGCTGTTATTATATCTTACAGCCGAATATATCTCGGTGCTCATTTCCCCGGGGATGTACTTGCAGGAAGCTTGATAGGTGTAATTACTACTTTGTTGTTGGTTCCTTATGCAGAGAGAATAATCAACAAAGTAAAATTCAATAGAACTAGCCTGGTAATCATAATGACTATTGCCATTCTGGCTCTCCTTACAGGTATCTGGCTTCTACGAGTTTATTTTCCACATTTTCAATAATCGAAAAATAAGTATTAATACTTATCAAAAGTGAACGATTATTTTCTGGTATATAACCTTCAAATCTATATTAAGTATTAATACGTATTTTACCACCTGTGCCAAAGAAACCAACAATTTCTGTCGTAATTTCACGCTTTAAACTGAGATCAGTTTTATCACCGGGACAATCAACTGAAACCATTTATGCTACTTCAAGCCTTAAACAACTACACTGTCATCCATGAGGATCAAAGATTTATTATTGAATCTGAAGGTTTAATCTCATACTTGCGTTTTCATGTTCATGATGAAACTCTTGATCTTTTCTCAGCATATGTACCTGAAAGCTTAAGAGGGAATGGTTACGCTGCTTCATTAATACTTCATGCTTTGAAATATGCCGTAGTTAATGGGCTAAGAGTACATCCCGATTGTGCTGCCGTTAGAGCATATCTAAAGCTTTATCCCGAGTGGACTTATATCATAGCTCAGTGAATTAATTAACCTTTCAGGTCTCTTCATCTAATCAACCTTACTTTCCATATTTTCTTAAATTAAAAATTCAGCTTTTTTAACAATCAGGCAGATTTAACCTTTATTCTATAGGGGTGTTTTCTTTGTAGGTCACTTAATAGCAGAATGGCAGAATTAAAATTAAAATTCAGGAATTGGGGATTACAGAGTAAGGTGGTAATATTGTTCCTTATCATCTTAGCGGCTATACTTTCAACTGCATATTTAATCAGGGAAAATGAAAAAATATTAAGAAATACACTTAATAATTTATCAAAACCTGAGCAGAAAATTACAATTCTACACAGCATCTTATCAGTTCTGCCTGAAGCTGAAAATAAACTACGTTTTTTTACACTCACAAATAATAACAATTATTTTATTGAATACGAACTCCTGATTGATTCAGTTGAAGCAACTATTAGCCAACTTAGAGACGATTATAAAAATGATACACTTTATAATCAAAAGCTTGACAGTATTTCTGCTTTATTAGGTAAACGAAAAACCCTTATTGAGTCTTATCTTGAGATAATAGACCAACGAAATAGTTTAGATTTTACCGGTAAAGCTTTCAGAACCATCAAACAGGGCACTCCTGATTCTCTTTTTAAGAAGAAAACAACAAATACCACCATCATCACAACATATGACACTATTTCATCGGGAGAATCTGCTCCTATTGTTAAAGAAAAAAAGACCAAAGGGTTATTTAACAAAATAAAGAAAGTCTTTTCAAAAGATACTCCTGTTGAGCAGGATAGTACACCTCTTACCCCCGTCATTAAATCAACTACCAGAATTGAGACTGACACTTCTGCATTAACTCCTGTAGATAAGTTGTTAATGGGAGATATAGAAAAGAAACTGGCTATAATTAAACGTCAGGATTTGAAGAACTATAATGAATTAAGGAAGAGAGAACTTAACATGCTTCAAAACAGTTCACTCTTGATCAACCAAATAACTGATATATTTAAAAGAATTGAATCATCGATTATCATAGAAACTGAAATACAATCGAAAGAAGCACGAATAAAAGCTTCCAAGTCATTATTTATGATCGGTGTGGTTAGTTTGATTGCTCTTTCACTAATTCTTTTATTAGTAGTACTAATTATAAACAGTGCACGTAAGGCCAATCGCTATAGAAAAGAATTATTTCTTGCCGGAATACAGGCAAATGAACTTGCCAGAGTAAAAGAAGAATTCCTTGCTAATATGAGCCATGAAATGAGAACACCCTTGAATGCAATCATCGGATTTTCAGATCTGCTTTCAAACACCAACTTAAATGAAAATCAATCAGATTATATCCAGGCCGTTAGAAAATCTTCAAAACACCTGCTTGAGACAGTGAATGACATTCTTGATCTTTCGCGATTGGCTGCCGGTAAATTTCAGATAAATGAAATACCTTTTACATTGAAGGAAGTCCTTGATGATGTTGTTCCTACCTTTAGATTACAAGCAATAGAAAAAGGACTAAGATTTGATTTTGAATGCAATGAAGGCAGTGATCTTGTGCTTGAAGGAGACCCGATAAGATTACGTCAAATACTATACAATCTTCTGAGTAATGCTATTAAATTCACTCTAGAGGGTAAAATATCCCTTACATGTGAGATCAAACAGGAGGAAGACAAGGCAAATACCGTGATTATTATTTCTGATACCGGAATAGGAATTCCAAAAGACAAGCTTGAAAGTATATTTGAAGAATTTCAACAAGTAGAATCTTCAGCAGCCAGAGCTTATGGAGGTTCAGGTTTAGGATTAGCAATTAGTAAAAGACTTGCAAAAATTCAGAATGGTGATATAACGGTTGAGAGTGAGTTGGGCAAAGGGTCTTCATTCAAGGTTATATTAAGTTATCGCTTGGCTTCAGAATTAGAAAAAACCTTTAAAAAGACCGAATCAGAATATATTTTGAGCGATTCTTCACTTGAGCGCAAGGTACTAGTGGTTGATGATGATATTTTTAATGTTTTGCTTACCCGCATCATCGGTGAAAATCATAACCTTAACCTTTATATTGCATCCGATGGATTAAAAGCAAAAGAGGTATTAGAGCATGATGTTTTTGATCTTGTGATGACTGACTTACAAATGCCTGGCTTTACAGGGGTTGAGCTTGTAAAGTATATAAGAACCCACCATGACAATCATATTGCGAATTTGCCTGTAATAGCTTTTACAGCCAATAAAATTGATCGGTATGATAAAAAATTACTTTCTTATGGCTTTAATGAAGTACTTCAAAAACCATTTTCTGAAGACGAATTCCTTGAAAGAGTAGCCTATTATCTGAGTACGGAAAATAGGAAACCTGAAACAACGGCAAAGATTACTCAAAAACATAATGGACAAAAACAGTTATCAGAAATAGAAAACATCTACGAACTTGATCAAATAAGGATATTTTCAGGCGGAAATATTGATCAGGAAATTAACATCATCAATACTTTCATTAATTCTTCAATGGAATCAATGAAACAAATGCGAGCTGCATTCAATAATCATGATTTTACTGAAATAAAGAATATAGCCCACAGACTACAAACTTCTTACGGTCATTTCAAGATTCTTCAATCTATAACGATTCTTAACAAATTGGAGAAAATAAACCTTTCTAAACCTGATAAAACCTATATAGATCATCAGTTAACCAGCCTGGAGAAAATTAATAATCTTGTTTTCCCTCTACTCAAAAAAGAAGTACAAAAACTGGAAAAGTCAAAGATCTAATCTAAAGCAAATCATTTTTAAGCTTCTAATCCGTACTGTTTAATTTTATTGTAGAGTGTCTTACGGTCAATATTTAAAAGCTGGGCAGCTTTAGTTTTGTTGAAATAGGTTTTCTTGAGTACACTCATAATTGTAGCCTTTTCCTGAGATTCGGCCATACTTTTTAAATCAGTAGTTGAAACTGCTGATTGCTCATTTTTAGATTCTGTCATAAACATTATAGAAGGTAAATGGTGCTTTGTAATCATACCTGAAGAAGCTAGCAGAACTCCACGCCTTATTACATTCTTTATTTCTCTTATATTCCCAGGCCATGAATAAGTAAGTAATTTTTCAATTACTTCTTTATCGAACCCTTTCACGTCTTTATCAAGTTCTCTGTTAGCAATCTCAAGGAAGTAATTAGCAAACTGAAGTATATCTTCACCCCTGTCACGCAGGGGAGGAACATAAATACTGAATTCATTCAGTCTATGAAACAGGTCTTCCCTAAAAGTACCTTTCTGAACATTTATTATTAAATCTTCATTTGTTGCGGCCAATATTCTCACATCAACAATCTCTTCCTTATTACTACCCATTTTATGAACCTTCTTCTCTTGAGTAGCCCTTAGGAGTTTGAGCTGGTTCTCGTATGATAAATTCCCAATCTCATCAAGAAACAAGGTGCCTCCATTTGCTAACTGGAATTGCCCTTCCTTTTCAGTCTGTGCATCAGTAAAGGCTCCTTTCACATGTCCAAATAATTCACTTGCTGCCAGTTCATTAGGCAATGCACCGCAATCTACAGCTATAAAAGGTTTATTGTTTCTGGTACTCTTTATATGGATCATTCGGGCAACATATTCCTTTCCGGTACCACTCTCACCCTGAATAATCACCGACATTTCAGTCGGTGCAATAAGATTGATATAATTTTCAACCTGTTGTGCAACTTCGCTTGTACCCCGCATATATATAAAGATACCTGAGTTCTCTAATGCAACAGGTTGCTTTACAGGCCTTTCAACTTTATCTTCCTCTATGGCATTATTTATAATTGTCAACAGATCATCGGGACTAATAGGTTTGGTAATATAGTCATAAGCACCCGATTTTATGGCGTTTACTGCAGAACGTATATCACCATATCGAGTCATTAAAATGACCGGTATATTAGAAATTATCTTTTGAATTTCGCTTATTAATTCAAGTCCATCAAAATCAGGTAATCGAAAATCAGTGAGTATTACATTGAATTTTTGTTCTTTAACAGATTTCAATGCTTTGCTTGCTGTAAAAACTTCAGTGACTTCAAATCCTTTATTTGTTAGGTATGATTTTAGCATTAAGCTGAAAGTCGGATCATCGTCAACAATTAAAATTTTATTCATCTGGTCAAGTATGCTTTCCCTTTAAACAACCATATGCAACTAATGTTGAGCATCTATTATTTGTAATTTCTTAAAGAGTAAAAATTCTTTTTAATAAATTCAAATGTGTAGAGCGATTTATCAACTTTATAAAGCGCACTATTAAAAGATTATGGTAAGTCTAAATCAGAGTACTTTCATTTTGTTCCATTTATAGTTTTCCGGAGTTACTACTTAATGATAATAAACCAAATACATTTCATGGTGTGTGAATAATAGAAATACGCGTTCTAATGAGCTCTATATCCCAGGATAAAAGTTAAAAGTTCAATGCCTCGATTTTCAGGATATAAATCTTTTTCCTATAACATTACAAATTATATCTGGTACCAGTTTATCAAACTTTGGTATTTTAGCGCTGATAAACTATACCGGATGAAACTTCCTTTCAAGATTGTTATATTATTTTGCCTGTTTAATAACGTGGTGTTTTCACAAAATCAATATCAACTGAATAATTGGAAATTCAGACAAGCAGGTTCTCCTGCATGGTATAATGCCATTGTTCCCGGAACGGTCCATACTGATTTGATGAAAAATGGAATAATCGAGGATCCTTACTATCGGATGAATGAAGATAAGGTACAGTGGGTGGATAAAGTAAATTGGGAATACAAAACTGAATTTACCTTAACTCACGAAATGAAAGTAGCTGATCAGTTACTACTAACCTTTGAAGGATTAGATACTTATGCTGACATTTATCTTAATGGAAAGAAGATATCCGAAAGCAAGGATATGTTTACCAGAATTGAGATTCCCATTATACCAGACAGTCTTCACGAAAATAATGAGCTTAAAGTATATTTTAAATCACCGGTATTTAACGGATTAAAATTGCTTGAAGAATATGGATTGCATCTTCCTGCTGATAATGATCAATCCGAAAAAGGTGGTTTAGGCCCAAACAAGATAAGTGTTTTTACTCGAAAAGCACCTTATCATTATGGGTGGGATTGGGGACCTCGTATTGTAACCTCTGGTATTTGGAAAAAAGTGTATATCAAACCAGTCAATAAAGTATCTCTAAACGACCTATACATTAATCAGCAAAACATTACTTCAAAGAGAGCTGATATTATTGCGCTTGTAGATTTTACATCATTTACTGAACGACCTCTTCAATTGAAGATCTATGTCAATGATTCTCTGGTCACAGTAAAAGATGTTGCTGAAACTAATAAAGGTTCATTTGAAAAGCGAACATCTGGCAGACAAGGAAATTCATTCAATGTTTCAGTACCTGTTCAAATAGATAATCCATTATTGTGGTGGCCAAACGGACAAGGCAAACAACCTTTATACACGTTTAAGGCCATTATTTTGAGTGGGGAAACCATTCTTGATTCGTTGAGTGTAACTACAGGTTTAAGGAAAATAAGACTGGTAAGAACTCCTGATAAAGAAGGAGAATCATTTTACTTTGAAGTAAATGGGAAACCATTATTTGCCAAAGGTGCCAATTATATACCATCTGATGTATTCTTACCTGATGTTGAGCCCTCTAAGTATGAATATATTATTGCTTCAGCAGCTCAAGCCAACATGAACATGTTGAGAGTATGGGGAGGGGGCATTTATGAAAATGACATATTCTATGATTTGTGTGATAAATACGGTATAATGGTATGGCAGGATTTTATGTTTGCCTGTGCTATGTATCCTAATAATCCTGAATTCTTTAGTCTGGTTAAAACCGAAGCAGTTGATAATATTAAGCGTTTACGCAATCATGCATGTATAGCACTTTGGTGCGGTAATAATGAAATTGAACAAGCATGGGCACAATATGATGAAAACAGAGGATGGGGATGGAAACAAAAGTACAATCAGCAACAAAGAGCTGACATTTGGCATGCATATGACACAATATTCCATCATATCTTACCTGATCAGGTGAAATTACTTTCACCTGGAAGTGATTACTGGCACTCATCACCTTCAGCAGGTATGGGGAAATTAGCTAGTCATTCAAACACATCAGGAGATATGCATTATTGGGGTGTTTGGCATGGAAATGAACCTATCAGTAGCTTCTTAAAATATAAAGCCCGCTTTATGAGTGAATATGGGTTTCAATCATTCCCTGAGTTTGAAAGCGTAAAAAGATATACGGAACAAGCCGATTGGAATATAGAATCTGATGTAATGAATTCACATCAACGCAGTGCAATCGGTAATCAACGCATTCGGGAGTATATGGCGGACTCATACAAAGTTCCTAATAACTTCGAAGACCAATTATATGTTGGTCAACTTTTGCAGGCAGAAGCAATTAAAATCGCTATTAAGGCACATCGTGCTGCCATGCCATATTGTATGGGTTCTCTATACTGGCAATTAAATGACTGCTGGCCTGTTGCTTCATGGTCGGGTATTGATTATTATGGCAGATGGAAAGCATTACATTATTTCGCTAAAAAAGCTTTTAAAAATCAAATCATCAGTACTGTATTAACCGATAAGTCCATCAACATTACCGGCGTTTCAGATATTGAAGGGACTAGTGCAATTCTTAGAATTAACCTTATGGATTTTAATGGAAATTCAATCTGGAATCGTTCCATGAGTGTTAAGATTCCTTCAAACAGTGCAAACTTGTTAACATCAATAGAACTCAATAAAATACCAGCATTGCAACATAAAACAGATGCACTGCTTTATGTATCGCTGGTAAAAAATGAAAGAATTGTAGATGATGATATCTTTTATCTTGATGCCCCAAAGAACTTAAAACTTCCGCATCCCGACCTAACCATACACATAAATCAAAAACCCGGGAAGTATGATCTTGAAATTACCAGTAAAAATTTATGTAAAAATCTAATGCTGATCAGTCAGGATAATGCTTATTCGTTTTCTGATAATTTTTTTGATGTGCTTCCAGGACAAACAAAAGTAGTTACAGTTAAATCAGATCTTTCTTACGATGAGTTCGAGAAGAGGCTTAGTTATATTCATCTGCAACAGGTAAATGGATCTAATTAAATGTCTGTTACTTAAAGGCTCTATGAAATATTTTGTTTAAGCTTTCAGGTTATATTATCATTGTGATTGCTCAAAAAAAGAATGCCGGATGCTGTTAGAAAAAAAGCGGGTATTCCCCGCTTTTTCATAATTTTTACCATGAATCATGATCATTCCTTATTCTCCGGTCTATTTATTTCATGATTCTTGACTATTTCATATAAGGAATCATAGTAGTCTTTAAGAATCTTAGTATTCATTTCGGGTGATGGATCATTGGGTATTGTAACCGGAATCTCACCAATATATGGAAGTAGTTCAGGATATTTATCCTGGATATGATTAGTAATTTCCATTATTCGGGTATTCAAATCGTGCTCTGATTCAAGGTTACCACCAGCAAAAAGCTCTTTCAGATCCTTCATAGTATAACTTTTATAAATTTAAACCCAGCGTTAGTTCTAACCATTGGTTCTTATATCGGGGGGTCGTAGTAGTCCCATCATCATGATTTTGCTGTAAATCCCACCCTGCTTTACCAGTTAAGGTAACCGCATTGAAGTTGAACTCAGCTCCAAATATTAATCCAAATGTATTTTCTTGAATTTTATCATTCTTAATAAATTCCTGGTCCACAAGAGTCAGATCGCCTTTAGTAAACTCATCTTTCTTGCTCAACATAAATGAATATTGTGGTCCTCCTAAAAGAGAAAAATTCTTGAATGGATTAAATTTTAACTGTAGAGGAAAATCAATATGATTAGTAGTTCTGGTCAGAGTATACGCCTTTCCCAGATAATTGGCATCACCTTTAAACCCTTTTTGAATAAACATAGCTTCAGGTTGAAATCCAAGATACTTTCCAATGGGAATTGACAATACCACACCACCAACGAAACCTATTTTCCCATTAGCAACAAAGTCATTACCTTTCTCATCATAAACATTGCTAAATGAACCACCTGCTCTTAATCCTAATTGCAGTTTTTCACGATTATCTCTGGTTTCACCTTGACCATAAAGCAACCCTGTTGAGATAAAAAAAGTACTGATAATCAAAAAAACTATTGCTTTCATACTAGTAAATTTTAGTTTAAATGACTCTCTAAAATATATAGTTTAGAGCGCCAATCAGGAATAATACATCCTTCTGCAAAGATCAACATTGAAACATAAATAGCTCTTACACAAACTATTAAATGATTTACATGATTTTTGGTTTATATTCCCAACACAGTTATTTTAGGTTCTTTCTTAAATTGGAATGGTAAATCGCACTGAAGTCCCTTGCTGTTTTCTTTTTTCAATTAAAATTTTACCGCCATGTTTTTCAATGAATTCCTTACAAAAATGCAATCCCAAACCTTTCCATTTATCTTCATACATACTAATAGTTTCATCAATAGTCCTGGCTGAAAGCAATTTCTGAATATCTTCTTCATTTATACCAAAACCATCATCACTGATTTCAATTTCATGATAATTATCTTTCAATTTATAGTTCATTTGCACCATACCACCTTCATAATTAAATTGTATACCATTCATTATCAAATTTCTCAAAACAATCTGTAACATATTGTAATCAGCAACTACATCAACATCATTTGGTATTTCATTTTTAAGTTGAATCTTTTTATATTCAGCAATTGTATTTATTGATAAAATAACTGATTCAACGGTTTGGTATAGATTGATACGACAGGGATTATAAGTTCTTCTGTTATTGTCAAATATTGCCCAGTCGAGGAGATTATCGAGCATGCTTAATGAAGTATTAGTTGAATTTTCTAATATTCTCAAATAATTTACAAGGATTTCATTGTTCATCCCTGAGGAATTTTTAATAAGAAATTCAATTATTCCAAGCAGTGATTGATATGGACTTCGAAGATCATGAGCAATTATTGAAACAATATTACGATTATGATCTATTAGTTCTAACGCATGATTATTTTGATTTTCAAGTTGTTGTTTCAGAAGCATGTTTTCATTGACAAGACTCTTTATCTTTTTAAAGGCTGTTTCTTTCTCAGAATCTAACCTGTTAAAAAGATAAATTTTCATTTGCTCATTATGAGGACTATCTGTAAAGTTGTATTTTTTTTGGGGTTCTGTTTTCATTGATATTATTTTATTTTTTCGAGTTTAGCTAAAACCTGATGAAGATTTATAGGATTCTTCAAAACTCCATTCCATAAATCGCCTACTCTTTCTAACCTTTTTTCAATATTATGAATAGTAAACATTTGAGGAGACAGGTCCTGATTTACTTCTTCCCATAATAAGGGTGTAGAAACAGTAGCTTGAGGCTTAGGTCTTACACTGTATGCAGAAGCTATGGTTTGGCCTTTCCTGTTTTGTAAAAAATCAATATAAATTTTATTACCACGTTTTGAAACGACTCTTTCAATTGTGGTAACTTCAGGTATTCGATTATGGCTAATTGTTGCCATAATTTCTGCGAAGGTTTTTATTTGATCATAATCATATTTTGCACCAGTCGGAATGTAAATATGCAATCCGCTTGCTCCACTTGTCTTACAATATGAGTCTATTTTCAACTCAGCGCATAATTCTTTTATTACTAAAGCAGTATTGACAACCTCTTTAAAAGAAATATCACCAGGATCAAGATCTAAAATCATATAATCCGGATATTCCGGTTTTGAATATACGCTATGCCATGGATTAATTTCTATACAACCCAGATTTGACATATAAGCTAAGGTAGCAGCATCATTACAAATAAGATAATCTATTTCATCCTCATTTGATTTTGAGTACATCTTAACAGTTTTAACCCATGACGGCAATTGGCTAACTTCCATATCCTTATGATAGAAACTTGACCCTTTTATTCCATTTGGAAACCTATTAAGAGATTGGGGTCTGTTTTTAAGGTACGGCAGTATATATTTGCTTATGCGCTGATAATAAGAAACTAATTCACCTTTAGTTATACCTTCATCAGGCCAATAAATTTTGGAGAGATTTGTAACTTTTAATTTTTTACTCCCAAATGATAGAACCTGCTCTTTTTGTGCATTCAGCTGATCTAATTGATTCCCTTTATTTTTTTTTGCTTTCTTCTTATCCAACGCTTGATTCTCAATAGCAATTTTAATCCACGAATTTGACGATTTTCCAGGTTCATAATTACTATCAGGATCCTTGGCTATTATTCCATTAGCATCATTTTCAATTCTTTCCTGCAGTATTTCATTTGCTTTTCCTGAACGAACAGGTAAATTCATCAGATACTTAAAAGAATAATTGGAGAGAAGATTATTTAAGAGTTCCTTTCTGTTTTTAAGGGGTAAATCAATAAGATTATGACCATTAAGATATAAAAGATCAAACACCCAAAGAGTGATAGTAGTATTAAGTGTCTGTTCACCAGAGTCAGTAGTCACGATAACACCATCGAAAATAACATCTTCCTCAATTTTCTTTAGTTCTCTTTTCAATGAGGATAATTTACGGCTTGTAAGTTCATGATTGGTAAACGAAAATTCACATTCGCCATTCAAAACTTTAGTAATCACACGGTTGCCAGACAAGTTATTTTCAAATAACCAGTCAGCATCTCCTTTTAGTTTGATGTCCTCCGTATAACGCATTGGTTTTTTTAATGATTCAAATGCTTTTTCAATGCTACCGGCTAATGATTTTGAAGTAGAAGAAGATTTAGTACCTGCTTTCTTTTGTTTTTTCAGACCAGATTGAATTACTGGTTTTAATTTACTTATATCAAATTCAGAAAGTTCAAAACTGTCCTTCTTTTTTATCATTAGCCAGTTTTTTTGATCGTCATCATCCTGGTTCTTAAGTCTAACAAGTGCAAAGGCCCCTTTGATGTATTTCCCATCAAGTACAACCTTTAAATCACCTTTCATGAGCATTTGGTTTAATATCTTTTCATAATCAGCATCAGGTGGAGCTTTATACGGCTTGTAAGTGCCTTTATCCAAAATATCAACTATTCCGGCGCCATAATTCCCTTCAGGGATTTCACCATAAAAATCTTTGTACTCAAATGGGTGATCTTCAACCATAACGGCTAACCTCTTATCACCAACCTTCATGGAAGGACCTTTAGGAATAGCCCAACTCTTTAAAACACCTTCCAATTCTAATCTAAAATCATAATGTAACCGGGTGGCATTATGCTTTTGAATAACAAAAGACAGAAGTTTTCCCTTCTTGCCTTTTTTACCAGCAGGTTCCGGAGTACTTTCGAAATCACGTTTTGCTTTATATTTTGACAGTCCCATTTTTACAGAAAATTCTGCTTTTAATACCCGGTTTATTTAATCAAATTGCTTTCTTCTTATTGAGGCTGGCTTTAAGCTGTTCCATCAAATCTTGTGACTTCTGAGGAGAAATCTTGAATTTCTTAACCTTAGGAGCTTTCCCACTAGCTTTAGCTTCTATTAGTTTTTTGAGTGCAGCAGAATATTCATTCTTGAATTGAGTAATATCAAATTCGTGACTGTATTGATCTATAATTGTTAGGGCAATTTTTAACTCAGCAGCTTTAACTTCAGATTTAGGAGGCAACACCAATTCTTCACTTGAACGTACTTCTTCAGCAAAACGAATCTTGCTTAATACAAGAAGATTATCTTTTGGTTTAAGAACCGTAAGTGTTTCGGCTGTACGCATTACAAATTGGGCAATTCCAACCTTGCCCGATTCCTTTAATGCTTCTCTCAATAATGCATAAGCCTTAACGCCTGACTTTTCCGGTTCAACGTAATAAGAATTCTCAAAGTAGATAGTATCTATATCTTTTTCGTCAACAAAATTATTTACATCAATAATTTTGCTCTTTTCAGGGGCAGCCTTATCAAAATCCTCATCATCAAGTACTATGTAATTATCATCAAGCTTATAGGCTTTTCCAATATTCTCCCATTCAACCTCACGTCCCGTATTTTCATTTACCCGAAGATATCTGATACGGGCATGATCACGCTTGTCAACCATATCAAGGCTGAGTGCACTTTGCTGGGTAGCGCTGTAAAGTTTAACAGGTATATTAACTAATCCAAAGCTAATAGCCCCTTTCCATATTGATCTCATGCCAACACCGTAATATTGTTAAAGAAAAAGGAAGTGGCCGGAATTCCTATTAATTATTATAGAGAAGAACAAAAATTAAGCACTTCTTCCTTGTATCAAGCGGAGGATAATAGCTATTATAGCAATTACCAGCAAAATATGAATTAAGCCTCCTGCGCTATAACCAATGAATCCAATTGCCCATGCAATTATTAAAATTACAGCAATTATATAAAGTAAGTTTCCCATAGTGATAAGATTATTAAGGATTGTTTTAAAATTGTTAATTATAAATTTTTGATACTTTTGGTTATTTTGACTAGTTCTTCATTTACCTGCGATTGGAATAAGTGCCAATTTCTTGTTTCTTCTTTTGAGTACCTGATTTTGTATTTGAGATTACCGGCTATCTCTTCAACTTTAAGTATTCTAAATTCAATTTTACTCGGTACCTTCCCATATTGAAATTCATACTTTGCTTTAATCTTTTCTGTTTCAAGTAACAATGAATCAATTTTATTTAAAGCATCCTTTTTGAATTTCTCAATCATCGCAAGTGAATCACGTACTTTATTGTAGTTTTCAAGCCTGTTGTTGTTCAATTCAAATTCCTCAGCCAGTGATTCATTATATTTATGATTCTGCCGTTGTTTATCGGATTTGCAGGAATAGTAATTAACCAACAAACCTGATAATATCAGAACACTCAATATCAAATGTTTCATCTTTGTATTGATGGCTGCCTTTTAACTATACAAACTTACTGTATAGGTAATTAACAAAAATACCGCCGACCCTTAATGATATCCTTATATAACTCTACCAATATCTTACATCATTATAATTTTGTAAAAATAAAACCGCCACGAGGGTTTGTGTGGCGGTTTAGTTGAGGGGGAGAGGAGGGAATCTTAAATACTCTTTATATTTTAAAATCTATATCCAATTGAAAGACCAAAACCTGTATTCTTCCATGATTCATCGTTTGTAGCACGATTTGACGAAATATCTATAAGTCCCAATTGAGCGTTAAGCTGTAATGAGAACATACTGGCCATCTCATAACCAATTATAAAGTTAGCACCCGCATCAAAAGGTCTTAAATAGATAACACCAAGATCAGTGCCGGCATCCGATTTATATTGCACATCATAACTATCACTTTTTCCTTTTCCACCAATGCCATAAGCTACGTAAGGACCAAAGCCAAGAAGTATATGTCCTGTGCCTAATAAAGGTTTAAACAAAAGATTAAGAGGGAGTTCAATATTAGATGTTGATAGTTTTGTTTTAAATCCAGTACGATCTATTTTACTTCCCTTAGTGGTGAATAATAATCCAGGCTGGAAATATATATCTGTCCCAACAGGAATTTCATAATTCACACCGATATTAAATCCGGGAGTAAGCTTATTCTTCAACTGATCGTTTTGATAATCCTTTCCATTGATATTCTGGAGATTAACACCAGCTCTTATTCCAAAACCCTGAGCAAGTAATACACCAGGTAATAAGGAGAAAAGAGCAATGACTAATAAAGTTTTTAGATTCTTCATGTTTTATCTTTTTATTTATTTACCACCTGTTGATTGAGCTTCTTTGCGTGCCTGTTCTTTCATTTTTTCATTAGCAGTAATCAAAAATTCAACTCTTCTATTTTGTGCACGTCCACTTTCAGTGTCATTACTGTACTTAGGCTGAGATTCACCATAACCTATAGTTTTAAGACGTGATGAAGCGATATTATGACTTGCCAGATAATTTGAAACCGTGTATGCTCTGCGCTCTGAAAGTGTTTGGTTATATTTATCAGTTCCTTTATTATCGGTATGACCTTGAATAACAATGTCAGTATCAGGATATTTATTGAGAATTTCAGTCAAACTATTTAAGTTTTGTGTAGCTTCAGGAGTAAGGTCTGATTTATCGAATCCAAAAAGTACCTTACCATTAAATTCTACAACAATACCTTCACCAACACGTTCAACTTTTGCTCCAGGCACTTGTTTTTCCATTTCGGCGGCCTGCTTATCCATTTGTCTTCCAATAACTGCACCTGCAACACCGCCAACTGTTGCACCAATAATTGCTCCCATCGCTGTATTACCTGCTGCCCTACCAATAACTGCACCTGTTGCACCACCTCCGGCAGCACCAATAACTGCTCCTTTCTGTGATTTATTCATTGATGAGCAGCTCACCAAAATGAGTGTAGTAAAGAAATAAACTAAAAATTTTAACTTTTTCATGATCGTTATCTTTGGTTAATAATATTATCAGGATATCACTTAAAAATTAAGCACTTTAAAGCTTAATTTTCTTTGTTTTGCTTGACTTTACTGATGTGCCAGTACCGCTACCTGATGTGGTTCCTGTTTTTTTCGTTCCAGTTTTACCGGTATTTACGGTATTTCCTGATGCTGGAGCTTTTGATGATGCGTTATAATATTGCAATGCCTGTGGCATTAAATTCTTCAGTTTATCAATACGAGTCTGATCAGCAGGGTGAGTACTTAAGAATTCAGGTGGCTTAGAACCTCCTGAATTAGCCATTCTTTCCCAGAAAGGAATAGCAACCTGAGGATTATAACCTGCCATTGATGAGAAAAATAATCCATACTTATCTGCTTCAAGCTCTTCTTTTCTGGAAAAAGGCAATAGTGCACCAACTGTTGTACCAATACCGTATGATTGCATAAATATCTGCTGAGTTTGTGCAGGTTGACTTGCTATTGCAACCTGTAAAGCTGCTCCACCTAACTGCTGTACCAATTGCTGGCTCATCCTTTCATTTCCATGCTGTAAAATAGCGTGTGCTATTTCATGACCAACAACAACAGCCAAAGCCTCTTCAGTTTGAGTTACAGGAAGAATACCTGAATAAACTACTACTTTTCCACCAGGCATGCACCAGGCATTAACTTCTTTGTTATCTACTAAATTGAATTCCCATTTATACCCGGCAAGTACATCACCTTTTCCTTGATTTTGATATTCATTTGTAATGGCAGACGCTATTCGGCTCCCAACTCTTTGAACCATTTCTGCATCTTTACTCTGTGATGCATTAATTACTTTGTTTTCACTTAAAAAAGTGTTATACTGTTGAGCGGCCATTAATTGTAGTTCAGATTCAGGTACCAGACTGAGCTGTCTGCGTCCCGAAATCTTGTTTGTAGAACACCCTGCCAATAAGGATGCTACTAAAATTAAAGATAAGATCTTGTTCATGTTTCGTGGATTATTCGGTTTTATTACCGACTTTCAAATTTTGTGCCAAATAGTCAAGTTAAATATACAATATTTTCCGTATTTAAAGAAGCAATAAGAGTAGTAATAATATTACAATGATTGCACCAATTGAAAGATAGACACCTCCACTTAGTGTTGCAAGATCTTGCTTAATTGTCTTTACTTCACTTCTCAACTCCTTCTTTTCAGCTGCAGTTAAATTGGATTTATCCATTTTCTTTATTTCCAGTAATCTATCATTCAGTGCCTTTGCACGTTCAGCATCTTTAACTTCAATTTTTGCATCACGTTTAACTTCAACTTTTGCAGCATATGTATTAACATTTAGTGCTAATGAGCTTATCAAAATAAGACTCGCAATAATGACTCTTTTCATAGTAAATTTTTAGTTTAAAGGTTTATAATGAAATATCTCCCAATTCGAAACACAAATATGAAATTTATACACTCATATTGTGTTACATAGTTGAGTCTATTTATTACATCATCTTACATAGCAAAATACATCAGATAGAATAAGCGTATAATTCTCTTATCACATGCACTTTTAAATTAATAGTCTATCCTGCAGGATTATATAATATAAAGGTAACTGTATGTAAAAGAATCTCATTTCCATTAACTTACCTTTGCAAACTGTACTTTAACAGAATGAGAAGTAAACTTAAAAGATATGTTACGGAAAGAAATAAATACCGGAGTTCCTGCTTATAATATTATAAGAAAGGTTGAAAACAAAGAAAAAAAAACAGAAAATGAAATAGCTATTCATTACAAGATCAATTGTCTTGCATGTTCTGAAGAAAAAAAAGATATGGTAAACGATACAAAAGATGAAAGTGGAAATACTAGTGAAAATAATTTAGAAAAATCAGTAATCACCGACATTCCCTTTGTCTGTTTATGCCAGGAATTGAAGGGACTAGATTAATAGGAAAGGACCTTCTTTTATTGATCTTGTTTCTTCTTAATACCAGTTGGATCAAGCTCAATTAATCTCAATTTTAATAATTTACCAACTGACTGCTTGAAATTTTTCTTGCTCATCCCCAATGTGAGATAGATTTCTTCAGGTCGACTTTTGTCATTCAGTGGTAGAAAACCATTGTTATTGTCTAGCTGCATTAAAATCTTATCTGACAAATTGTCAATTTTATTTAAGTAGCCTAATTTATATAATGTAACGTCCACTTTTCGGTCAGGCCTTATAGTTTTCACGAAACCTTTTACTTTTTGTCCTTTATTAAGCTTTTGGAAGACTTCATTAGCATATACAATTCCTTCAAATCGATTGTTTATAATGACTTTAAATCCTAAATCAGTGGCTGAGTATAATAGTAGATCTACCTCCTGCCCTTCTTGTAACTCACTGGTATCTTCTTCAATGAACTTCTCAATATTTGTTGAAGCTGCTATTCTGCCTTTATCATCAGCAAATATGTAAACAATCACCCATGTTCCCTGCTCTATACCAAATTTTTGCTCTCTGTAAGGGAGTAAAAGATCCTTTTCAAGTCCCCAATCAAGGAATGCACCAACGTCATTGACTGCTTTTACCTGCAAATAGGCAAAGTCGCCAAGTTTGGCATATGGTCTCATTGTGGTAGCAATTATCCTATCGGATGAATCATAATATACAAAGACCTCTAACTCATCATCAGGCTTAGATCCTTCAGGTACCCATTTCATTGGTAAAAGGATATCACCCGATTCACCTCCATCGAGATAGACTCCGAAATCTAATATCTTAGAAATAGGTAGTTTATAGTAATTACCTGCAATAATATTTCCCATACTTAGCTCCTGAATAACAGCTCTCCCAGCTGATCAATTTTATTTAAACCCACAACTTTTATTTTTTTTGCAATACTATTGGCGGCCTTAAGATTATTTTTAGATATAATGATAGTGCTAAAGCCTATCTTTTCAGCCTCTGACAATCTTTGCTCAATGCGATTAACAGGTCTGATTTCACCTGATAGTCCAATCTCTCCTGCAAAACAAACTTTTGGTTGAACAGGAATATCAATATTTGATGATAGAACAGCACTCACAATTGATAAATCAGTTGCAGGGTCAACTACTTTAATTCCTCCGGCAATATTTAAGAATACATCCT
The DNA here is from genome assembly GCA_050259095.1 of Omnitrophica WOR_2 bacterium. Taxonomy (GTDB): domain Bacteria; phylum Bacteroidota; class Bacteroidia; order Bacteroidales; family Lentimicrobiaceae; genus Lentimicrobium. The sequence continues at coordinate 45,007 of JBLMZZ010000200.1, forward strand.
TTACACCAAGTCTGAAACCACATCTTTTTTCAAGTACGGCCAGTAACATGTTGAGTCTACGTATATCGAAACCTGTAGCTGATCTCTGAGGAGTTCCATATGCAGCAGTACTTACAAGTGCTTGCGTTTCAATAAGCATTGGTCGCAAACCTTCAAGAGTGGCTGCAACAGCAGTTCCGCTTAATAATTCATCATGCTGACCTAATAAAAGTTCTGAAGGATTATTGACTTCGCGCAACCCCGAATTATTCATCTCATAGATTCCTAATTCAGAAGTACTACCAAACCTGTTTTTAATTGAACGCAATATTCTGAATCCGTAGTTACGATCCCCTTCAAACTGCAAAACAGTATCTACCATGTGTTCCAGAACTTTAGGCCCTGCAAGAGTTCCATCTTTAGTAATATGTCCTATAAGGAAAACAGGAACATTAGATCTTTTTGCATACTGAAGTAACTCAAAAGCACATTCTTTAATCTGTGATACACTTCCGGGTGAAGATTCAATCTTATCACTAATCATTGTTTGAATTGAATCAATCAGCACTATTTGTGGATGCAGCTTCTCACATTGATCAATAATACTTGCAGTAGAGGTTTCTGTTAATATGTAACAATCATTCTTATCAAGGCCGATTCTTTCAGCCCTCATTCGAATCTGTTGTTCGCTTTCTTCCCCTGAAACGTATAGAAATTTCTGATTCTTAATATTTAAAGCTACCTGAAGCATGAGTGTGGATTTACCTATACCCGGTTCGCCACCAATCAAAATTACCGATCCTGTAACTAATCCACCACCCAAAACCCTGTTAAGTTCATTATTGCATGTATTTATCCTGTTTTCTTCAGTTATAGAAACATCATTAAGAGCAACAGGATTCTTCCCGGCCTTATGACCGGATCCATTCGATTTATCGTTGCGTTGTATAATTTCTTCACTAAATGTGTTCCATTCTCCACATGATGGGCATCTACCCAGCCATTTGGGTGATTCAGTACCGCAGTTAGTACAGAAAAAGGCAGTCTTAACTTTAGACATTTTATTTATTGTCTGATTTTTTGTTCAATAGCAGAAGTTGAGAATCCCGGCAGGTAATCTATAGTAACTACCTTACCACCTTTTGATAAAACGATATCATAACCAACTATTTCATCAACACGATAATCAGCTCCTTTTACCAAAACATCCGGTTGTATCTCACTGATAAGATTATAAGGTGTGTCTTCATCAAATAATACAACTGCTGTTATAAATGAAAATGATGCCAACAACAGTGCACGCGAATATTCATCAATGATTGGTCTGTTTTGACCTTTAATCTTTGTAACAGATTTATCAGAATTCAATCCAATAATCAGCACATCTCCAAGGTCGGCTGATTTAGAGAGATAATCAATATGGCCTCTATGAATGAGGTCAAAGCAACCATTGGTAAAAACTATTTTATTATGATTTAGATGCCATGCTGTCAGGGCTTTTTGCAAGTCCTGAGATGTTAGAATCTTCTTTTTTATTTGATCCAGAATTGCCATTTCCTTTACTATTGAAGGTATTTAGCAAAAGTAATGAAAAAACGCCAGCAAATAGAATCATTATGGTTTGGCTCGACCAAATGAGCCAGCCCATAGCATAACCGGTGGTGGATGTAATTGAGAAAAGAAATAAAGTTTCAGCAACAATGGCAGGATAAATCCCTATACCTCCCTGAACAATCATGATGCCGATTGATCCGAAGACAAGCACTGCTAAACCAGCTTCAATGGATAAAGAAGCGGTTTCTTTTAGGCTAAAAAAAACAATATAAGCCATCAGTAAGTATAGTACCCAAATTATTATAGTATAAAAAACAAATCCTAAAGGATGTTTAATTCTTCCTAACGACTGAATACCCTGTACAAATCCTAAAAGCAAATTATTGAATTTGAGATATGCTTTAGTCGTAATTAATTTTTTTCTAAGAAAAAGGAATACAATAATGAATACGGTGATAATTCCAACAACTGACCAGATTAGGTTACTCTCAATTGGTGCTGATATACTGAGCTTCAATTTAAGAGGCTCATAAATTTTTTGATTAACATACATGCTAAGCTCTGATGACATAGTAAATATCATCAGGAAAAACAAACAGATAAATGCCAGAAGATCTACTGCACGTTCAGTAATAACCGTACCAAACGATTTATTAAAAGGTATTTTTTCATACTGAGTAAGGATACCACATTTGCTAACTTCACCTAAACGAGGCAAAGCCAGATTAGCTAAATATCCGATCATAACAGCCATAAAGACATTCAACTTACGAGGTTTAAAGCCCATTGGTTCCAACAGAATGCGCCATCTCATGGCTCTGGCCCAATGGCTAAACAGACCAAGAACAATAGCTATTACTATCCATGTATAGTTTGCAATCTTTAGTGCATGGATAATTTCCTTTTTTTCAGGAGATGTAAGATTTCGAAGAAAGAGCCATATGAAGAAGATTCCTATGCTTAGAAAGAAAGTAAATCGAAGTATATCAAGGAATCTTTTTTTCAACTTATCTAACGATTTTATTGTGCTGATCAGGAAAAACAATTGCTGGTACATGATTTTTAGCTTCTTCCGGTGTCATCTGAGCAAAAGAGGCTATTATTACCAAATCACCCGGCGCTGCTTTACGTGCTGCAGCACCATTTAATGAAATCATTCCTGACCCTCTTATCGCTTTTATAACGTAAGTTTCGAGCCTCTCACCATTATTAATATTCAGAACCTGCACTTTCTCAAATTCCATGAGATTAGCAGCATCCATTAAATCTTCATCTACTCCAATACTTCCAATGTAGTGAAGATTAGCTTCAGTGATTGTAGCTCTATGTATTTTGGATTTTAGAATTTCAAGAGTCATAGCCGGCAAAAATACTAAATTAATCGAATATTATCTATAAGGCGAACATCACCAGCAAGTACTGTTATAAACCCATAAGAATTTTCAGTTATCTTACCGTTTACAGGGGTCAATGAATCTCCATTAGCCACTGTGAAATATTCTAATTTTAAAAGTTGATGCTTAGTAAAGGCATCTTTTATCTCATATTCAACCTGTTCAGCAGTCATAGTTTCAGCTAATTGACGTGCTTTTTTGAGTTGAGCATAAATGAATGGAGCTGCTAATCGCATTTCAGGCGTTAATCGGGCATTCCTCGAACTTCGTGCTAAACCATCATCTTCACGGCTAATAGGGCAAACAACTATATTAACCGGTATGTTGTATTTTTTTACAAGATATTTAATGATTAGTACTTGCTGATAATCCTTTTCACCAAAATATGCATTATCAGGATTGATAATATTAAAGAGCTTATGAACCACGATAGCCACACCATTAAAATGACCGGGACGTGAAGCACCTTCCATTACTGTACTTAATTCACCCAAATCATAGATTGTGGTAACAGGTTCAGGGTACATTTCTTCAACAGAAGGTACAAAAACAACATCAACCCCGGCACTTTCAATTAATGAAATATCTTTCTTTAAATCGCGTGGATACTTCTCAAGATCAGTCTTATTATTAAACTGAATGGGATTTACAAAAATGCTTACAACAGTAATATCATTCTCATTTACTGATCGTTTAACCAAACTAATATGGCCTTCATGCAAAGCACCCATTGTAGGGATAAACCCTACTCTTTTACCTTGCTTATGTAGATCTTCGATATAAAAACGAATGTCAGAAATCTTATCAAAAGTCTTCATTCAGTAATGATTATCGAATTATTTAGTATTGGTAATAACATTAACCATATCCTGTTCAAGCGTAGTTGTAGGAGTTTCAATAATTCTTCCTGTCTCTTTACCGTGCGAAGTAAAAATAAATGTAGGGACCAATGAAATGTCAAAATCAGCAAGGCAGAAATTACCACCTTTTTTATCACGGTCAACAGCTACCATAAATATCTTCTGCTGAGGGTAGCCAATCATATCAGCAATTTTAAAGAAATGAGGTACATGTTCTTTACTGTCACCGCACCATGTACCCATAACTACAAATACATCAGGCAATTTATCTTTAAATTGTTTTAGAGTACTTATAGCAACGCTATCAGGTGTATATGCATTATATTCAGTATTAAACCAGTCACCAATATTCTTAAGTCCTTCAACATTTGCTTCACCTACTAAAATATCATTACCTGTTTTAGGATCTTTTGCTCTGGTATTTATCTCTTGAGCCTCAATGAATTGACTTATAAAGAGACTTACAATCAAAAACAATACTTTTACTGTAGTTTTCATTTTTTAAATAGATTGTGTTTCTTAACAGACTGCAAAGGTATAAAAAGGATCAATGGTCATAGGATAGAATCAGTACCAGAATTTTCAATGATTTATTTTTAGTCAGTGAACCAAAAAAATAATTGGAGGTTAATATGTGTCGAAATTACAGTATTGAGGCGTTAATAATAACCACTATATCAGAAGGATAAAATAAACAATAATATTATTGCATTGTTTTGGTGATTGAGTTTATATTTGCAACCTCAAATAAAAGAATCAGACTAAACCACAAACTTAGAAATGGCAAAAATTGGAATTTTTTACGGTGGTAGCTTAAAAGGAAGTACATACAAAACTGCTCAGATAATTTGTGATCATTTTGGAAATGAGCTTGTTTCATTACACAATGTGAGCGAGGCAACAAAAGAAGATCTGGAAAAATATAAATACTTAATTCTTGGAACATCAGCCTGGGGTATTGGGGAAATGCATCAGGACTGGGAAAGGTTCATTGATGTTTTGGCCGAGGCAGATTTAAATGCGAAAAAAGTAGCTCTATTTGGCCTGGGTGATCAAATTGAATATCCTGAAAGCTTTGTTGATGGGATGGGCACAGTTTTTTGCAGACTTCCTTATAAAGAAAATGTTGTTGGTTTTTGGCCAACATCAGGATACTCTTTCTATTTTTCTTCTGCTGAAATGGATGGTAAATTCGTTGGACTGGCAATAGATGAAGACAGTCAACCGGAATTGACAGAAGAAAGGATATCTAAATGGGTAGAACAGCTTAAGGGAGAGTTTCAACTAAATTAATTAACCATTTGATTTCTAATATTTTATTGATTAGCTATCGCATGTAATATACATGGTTTATATTGCATGCTATAACTTCGTTTTTTTATATCTTTGCTATAATCCACTTTCCCCAATACACAAAGATGAGAAAGATATTTTTCATAAGCATAAGCATACTCTGCTTATCGGGTTTAACACTGTCAGCACAGTACAAACCGAGCGCTGATTCACTTAAAAAACATGTAAAATATTTGTCGTCTGATGAACTTCAGGGCCGTAAAGCAGGTTCTGAAGGTGATTCACTGGCAGCTGTATATATCTGCAACCATTTTGCCAATGCCGGACTAACTCCTTTATTTAATACAGGCATTCAACATTTTACCCTTGTTACTGATGTTAAACCGGGTAGTAATAACCATTTGTCAGCTAATGGCAAAATATTTATTTTTCCTGATGACTTCTCCCCTTTTTCATTCTCAATTGATACAACTATTAAATCCGGAGTAGTATTTGCCGGATTTGGAATAGTTGGACAAAGTGGTAATTTAAGTTGGGATGATTATAAAAACCAGGATGTAAAAGGAAAATGGGTTTTAGTTCTCAGAGGTGATCCTGAACCAGATAATTCTACAAGTGAATTCATCCCTCTTTCAACTGACAGAGCTAAGTCACTTACCGCTAAAGATAAAGGTGCGGCCGGAGTGCTTCTGGTTTCACCTACATCTATTGAAAAGACTGATCATCCTGTAGATATGACTTTTGATAAATCTGTTTCAGATGCCGGAATACCTGTGATTAGCATTACCAGAAAAACAGCAGCCGACATATTGGCTATGCCACTTACTGCTATAGATTCTCTGGAAAAAGCAATGATATCAAATAAGCAAACCATTAGTTTTAATGTTAACACAACGGTCAATGCTACTTCTGATATTCAACGTACTAAAGCTGTATCAAGAAATATTGCAGCAATATTAACAGGCAACGACCCTGTTTTAAAAGATGAGTATATCGTTATTGGTGCTCACTATGA
>JBLMZZ010000201.1:0-2830 GCA_050259095.1 Omnitrophica WOR_2 bacterium
AATATGGATTTATACTTCTTTACAGAATCAAATTCAACATGGAACTTTGTTCAGAATATACCATTACCAATAATGACCTATGAAGGTTTTGATGTTGACATGTCAGCTTTCAGCGGAGAAAGGGGCAGAGTAGGTTTCTTTGTTAATGTTACCGATCCTTTCTCATGGTCGGGAATGGTTGATCTGGACCTCATATCAGGAGAAAACATCACAGTTCACTTTGACGATTATGATTTGAAGTCAAAATCATTTACCGGTTCACAATATTATACTACCTCTGAGCCTGCTACTTTTAACTTTAAGATACAGAACATTGGAACTGAAGCTGTTTTGGCAGGATCATACAGAGTTGCACTTTGCTCAGGTGAAGGAAATGGAACTGAATTGTTTTCAGTACCCGGCAATGCCATCAGTCCACTGGAAGAGCAAACGTATGAACTTCCATATACCTTCAATGAACTTGATCAGTTTCCGGTTTTTAGTAAAATAGTATTCGTTGATGATCAATACAATGGAAATAATCTGAGCGACAAGATTTACGTTACAGGTGTTGCTGATTCATCTAAAATAGTAGTTGTTGGTGAAACAGTTGGCCTGAATGAAGCACCTGTAATCTTCTCTTTTAAAAACAGTTTAACAGAGTCTCTCTATCTTAATGAAGATATCAATCGTGAAGGAGTTATCTTCGGTATCAGGTATAAATACAATTTCGCAAGTGATGAAACCTCCACACCTATTAAAATCTGGATGGGATCAACAACTCAGGGCGACATGCTAACATGGGTTCCGGCATCCGAATTAACTCTTGTATTTGATGGTACAGTTAATTTTCTAAAAGAGGCAGGGTCAGTTTATATTCCCTTCCAGGTTCCATACAATTATGCCGATACTTCATTGAACCTGGTAATTATGGTGCAAAAGATCGATGATCATACCACTATAAATCAGAATTTCAGTAACTATGGTACAGTGATTATGAGTACACTCCTGGCTGCATCTAATGATGAAGCACCTGATCCTAATGCACCTCCAGAAGCAGGACAGGCAGGAATGAATCCTTCAATCGATCTTATATTCAATGATAATATTGGTACTGCTTCAGGATTTGTACATGATGTAACAGCTCAACCTGTTGAAGGTACTAAAGTATGGATTGGACCATTAAATATCACTGCATGGTCTGATGCTTCGGGTAATTACAACATACCTTATGTTCCTGCAGGAACCTATAATACTACTGCCGAAAAGTTTGGTTATCAGAATAATCAGCAACCACTTGCCATCACCAATGGAAACAATACGGTACTTGATTTTGAAATGTTGACTCTTGATATGGTGTCAGTGACCGGTTTTGTTGAAGGAAATGATAATCCTGGTACCGGTATAGCAAACGCTGTAGTTAATCTGGTTGGTTATGCAAATTTCAGCACAACAACCGATGAGCAAGGGTTCTTTACATTTAATGGAGTATACGTTGCTGATAATTACCTGCTTACCATAAATGCCAATAATTACGATCTGTATAATGATACCATTAATGTGGAAGGGGCACTCAATGTAGGTACTATTTCACTGACTGAAAGTATGAACATTGCAAGAGTTGTTATAGCCACCACCGATACAACTTCAGCAAGTATTAGTTGGAATGAACCTTCAGCATCTGCATCCACAGTAATTGCTTTTGATGATGGTGAAAATGAAGACGGATATGCAGGTGAACCGGCTGAAGCAGTATGGCTTGGAAACTATTTACAGATTCCTGAACCCGTAACTATTACCAGTTTCGATCTTTACTGGGCAAAATATGGTACCAGCATTCCTCAAAGTCATCGGTTAGACATCTTTGAATTAAACGGTCAGTTGGTTTATAGCAGTGATGAATTTATGAGTGTTGATAATGGTTGGGTTAGAGTTGATATTCCAAACATTACCTTCAACGGAAAGTATTACATCATGGTTTATTGGGAGAATACTCCGGTACAGTCAAACTACCTGGGAATTGATACAGCATCAGTTACCACACCTAACAATGCATATTATCATTATGAAGGTGGTGATTTCTTTAAACTTTCAACGCTCACATTCTTTTCGGGTACTTTCCTTATTCACACTAATGTTCTTACAAGCGATCCTGCAGAAAGGTTTGATGATAATGTAAGCAACTCAACACGTGAAATTAACGGTTACAACATTTCATTTGGCAGGTTCAACGACATTGAAAATGCCGAAAACTGGCCGGTACTTAACAGTACGATGTTAACCGAAACTTCCTATCTTGATGAAACATGGCCACCTGCAGAAGTTGACAGGTATATTTATGGTGTGAAAACTAAGTTTACAACTGGGGAGTCGGAATTCTCATTCTCAAGTATTCTCAATTATGATCCGGTAAATACTCAAAACATTGATATTCCCGGCATTAAATTGTATCCTAACCCGGCAACTGAGTCACTAACCATTGAAACGGTACCTGGCTCTGAATTGATGGTGTTCAATATGCAGGGAACTATATTGTTTAAAGATAACATCAAGACGAACGAATACAAATTGAATGTTACCGGCTTAAGTAAAGGAACCATTCTGATTGTACTTAAATCGGGTAATATTCTGTCACAACAAAAGGTTGTCATTAATTAACCTTTAGTATTTTAAACATTGAAAGAGGTTGTCTCCAATTGAGGCAGCCTCTTTTGTGTCTGTTTATTTATGGAACATGTTAAAAATGTAATTTTTCCTCACAAATTCGTAAAAACATACTGATTTAGAGGCTGTTAATTTTTATGGTTAAATAACTGTTGACCAATATTCACCTTCTGATATTTGAAAAATT
>JBLMZZ010000202.1:0-28325 GCA_050259095.1 Omnitrophica WOR_2 bacterium
TTATGCGCTTTTAAAGCTGATTCAATTGCCATGTTTACTTCTTTCTCAGTTGCCTGATGATATACTGCCAATATATGTGAATGGTTATGAGGCATCCTGACTTCCCCTGTCGCGTTGGTTCTAATTCCTTTACCGCCAATGACTAAAGGAATGTCTGTTATCTCACTACTAAACTTCTTGATCTCTGCTTCAAGCTTGAGAAGCTCAGTACTTCCCGACTTATATTCAAGGTTAGGTTCATTGCCAGGTACCTGAAAATTGTAAATTGCGTTATTCATAATTTTAGAGTTAAAATATTGTTGCGTATGGAACATATTTTCCATTCGAAGGCACGAAAGTAATAATTTTTTGAGAGTTATTCTTTAACCGGAAAGTTATTCACCAATCACTGAAAATCTTTTAATTGATAATCTGGTGGCCAATCACCAATCAGTGAAACTCTTATTGAAGGTGGTTCGGGATAGAAAATCTTTATTTAGTACTTCGCTTCCATTCTTGAAGAAAGCGAACTTAATATCCTGTTGGCGGTTAAGCACCCAAAACTCCAGAGGCAACACAGATCCCTGATATTGTTCGGTATTCAGTATTAGTTGAATATTCTTTACAGTTGAACGGTAACGACGGTTCTTAAATTCAAAGATTACGGTCGCTGTAATCAGATTTTGCGAGATATAGGAGGATGCATCCAATGCCGAATAGCCATATTGTTCATAATTGACCTTATAGGGTTTCATTACACAGATTACCTTATCACCTGTAACTTCAATATCCTGATAAAAGCCTGATTCAATGATAGCATCAAGCAGCTCAGCCTGACTTAATTCGGTGTCGCTGATATTTTGCCAGCAAATGATATTTTTCTCATTCTTGATAAAGTTGTTGATAAGTTGACGGTTTTCCTGTGCAATCAGATTACCTGAGATCAATAGGAACATGAAAAGTATCAATCGTTTCATTTTGAACATTTTGTACCAACTAAATTAAACAATTCATTGTTAAATAATAAAACAACGCCGGTATGAAAAATATAATGACTCAAGATGTTTTAACTCAAATTAGTTCGAATGAACCTCCGGCACGACCACCAAGTCCGCCAACCAGCCCAACAATACAACCTCAAATTGATCTACCCGACGGGCCCTTAACACCTCCGCCTGCTTCAACAGAGCCAATTCCCGGTATGAAACCAAGTGAGGAATAAGTAGTAGCTGTCATCTGAGATTGAACTGTGTGAGTACCCTGAAGATACTAACAAAGTTTATATTATTTTTTTTCTTTTAAACCAGATAAAGATACCTGCGCAAACAGCTAACATCAGTATTATTGACCAGAGATATCCATACTTCCAATTCAATTCGGGCATAAATTTGAAATTCATACCATAAACGCCCACAATAAAAGTGAGGGGCAGGAAGAAGGCTGAAAAGACAGTAAGCAATTTCATTACCTGGTTGCTTCTCACCGCAGTGATAGCCAAATATGAACTCATAAGGTTATTTGCATCTTCAGTTGCTTCATCATAAATGAGGATGAGCCTTACAATATTATCCTTAATATCTTCGAGTGCAGGAAATGCATCATTCTCAACTGTAATGCGATTAACAACATCCTGAGTAATCTGCATTAACTTTTTCATAATCCTTGTTTGTGATTTCTGAAAATACAGATCCTCAAGTGAGATACGTGAGTAGTCTTTCAGGAAGATAACTTTCTCCACTTCATCAATACGGTTACTATGCCATTCTGAAGGTTCAATATATGTTTCGATCATTTTATTGATAACATACACCAAAAATTGGCTAACATTATTAAAATCAGCTTCAACGTTTTCAAGAAAATCAAATTTCTGTCTGTGTACTGTTATAATTTTCTCGGAGTTATAAAAGAAAGCAACCTTATTTGATAATTCACTAACAGTTGATTTCCTGTCGTGCTTTTTACCGGTATAAGCTCTCAGAATCATAAAATGATAACTGGTAATCTTCTCAAACTTTGGCAGATGGCCATGTTGAAGGCTATCAAGTATCTGGTAATAGTCGAGACTATTTTCTTTAGCAATCTCCTCAAGTTGTTCTCTGTGGGGATTGAGAATATCTAACCAGATAAAATTCTTAAATTTGATTTCTCTGGGAGCACCCATATTTTTGTTTTAGTTATGTAAAGATAAAAACAATATTGGCAGTTTCAAAGCATAACAACAATAACGAAGCTAATAGAAGTAGTCAACAAAAAATGCATAATAACGTTTTTGTTATTGAATTTAACTTTTGAGGTATGGCTTTTATTGATTATTACAAGATTTTGGGAGTAGAGAAAACTGCTACTATCAAGGAAATAAAATCGGCTTACCGGAAGTTAGCCCGAAAGTACCATCCTGATCTAAACCCCAACAATGCCGAGGCAAAAAGAAAATTTCAGGAAATTAATGAAGCTCATGAAGTGTTAAGTGATCCTGAAAAAAGGAAGAAATACGACAGATACGGTGAAGAATGGAAGCATGGTGAAGAATTTGAAAAAGCACGGCAACAACAGGAGCAGTGGGGAGGTCAGCGACAGAGTTATGGAGGAGCAGAATCATTTCAACATGCAGAGAATTTCTCCGGATTTGGAGGTTCTGAATTCTTTGAGGGTGGTTATGGATCAGATACTGAGGGTGGTTTCTCCGATTTCTTCAGATCCTTTTTTGGTGACACTTCAAGCACCCGGACAAGAGGAAGGCAAACTAAGATACGGGGTCAGGACTACACCGCGGAGCTTCATCTAGAGCTGACTGATGTTATTAAAGAACACAAACAAACGCTTACCGTCAATGGTAAAAATCTAAGAATAACAATTCCTGCCGGTGTAGCTGATAAGCAAACAATTAAAATTACAGGTCATGGTGGCCCTGGTGTTAATGGTGGTAATCCCGGTGATCTTTATATTACCTTTTCAATCTCTGAACACCCGAAGTTCAAAAGGAAGAATAATGACTTATACCTGAACGTGGATATTGATCTGTTTACCGCTGTTTTGGGAGGGGAAATTACCGTTGATACCCTCGACGGACACGTAAAATTGAAAGTAAAACCAGGAACTCAAAATGATGCAAAAGTCAGGTTAAAAGGCAAAGGATTCCCCGTGTATAAAAGCGAAGGCCGTGCGGGTGACCTAATCATTACTTTTAAAGTTCTAATTCCGGCCAATTTAAATGAAAGGCAAAAAACGTTATTTAGTGATTTGGCAAAATTGTTTTAATCAGGAATAACTTAATAGGATATGCACACTATTTCATGTCCTTAAATTCTCTAAGTTTGCATCGTGATTTATTTTATAGGCATAGACGATACAGATAATCTGGATTCCAGAGGCACCGGATTCCAGGCACGATCGCTTGGATTCTCTCTTATGGAAGCCGGCTTGCTAAAACTTATCTCAGTTACCAGGCACCAGTTACTGGCCGACAGAAGAATACCATTCACCTCACATAATAGTTCAGCATCGCTGGTAGGTGAATCAACAGCTGATCGGGATCTGCTTATTAATCATTGCCGTGAATTCCTTATCCGGGAGAGTGCTTTTGATTCAGACGCAGGACTTTGCATAACTGTTCCCGAAAACATCACTGATGAAGTTGTGAAATTTGGTAACAGGTCGAAAAAAGAGATACTTACGCTTGATGAAGCTGTTGAACTTGCCGAAAAAAATAGTATTTTTCTTGACGGATATCTAAATACAAGGTTGGGTATGATTGGCTCACTTGCAGCCGTTGGATTGCAAGCCGGAGGAAATGACGGAAGGCTTTTGTGGACTAAGAATTTGCGTGAGACAACCGGAACATTTACAGTTGATGATTACCTGAAGAAAACAGGAGTCGACAAAATTGTGAATATGGAAGGTGAAGATCTGGAGCCTCAATCGGTACTTTTAATTACTGAATGGTGCCGACCTGTTATGAGAAATGGACTAATTACACTTATTGCAGAAAAAATAAACAACAACAAATATGAATACCGGTCCGCTTCAAAAGAGTATATCAAGAGTATTTCCGAATAAAGCGGTTGCATCAGCAACCGAAATACTCTTTTTGATCTTACTTGGATTTATAGCTATTGTAATCCATAGCACTATACGTATTCCCATGCATCTGCCCGGGAAACAAGGCATTTTGTTCATTGCATTGATTGTTATGGGACGGGGACTTTCACGTAATCCGTTTGCATCAGCTATTACCTGCACCGGTTCGGCAGCGTTGCTTCTTACCAACATGTTCGGTTTTCATGATCCTTTTATGGCTGTAAATTATATTTTACTTGGTGGCATCCTTGATCTTGTTTACAATCTTTCAACCCGCATTTCATCAAAACCATGGGTTATTGCCATAGCAAGTGGAATTGCCTGGATGTTTATGCCTCTACTCAAATTAACTACTTCACTGATTTTTGCAATTCCTGCCGTTTCTTTTTCAACTGGTATTGCCTATCCTTTTATTACTCACCTTGTTTTTGGAATTACCGGAGGTCTTATTGGAGCCGGGCTTCTATCACTAACCGGTTCATCAAAATAGATTTATTGATTAGATAACATTGCCATTAAAATTACAAAACATGAACACCGATATGCAGACTATATCATATCGTATCACAAACAACTACATTCTAATAGCACTCATTGGATTGTTATTTGTTATCGTTTCCTGCAAAAAGGAAACTGAATCGAATGATCCTCCTAAACTTTCATTTATTAGTGACTCAGGATACATTACAAAAGATACTTCCTTACCGGTTGGTGCTCGTATTAAGATAGGAGTTAAAGCAATTGCCGGTGGACACAATGTTACCTTTTTACAGGTAAGCTGCAATAATGGAGAAAAAAAGATTTTTCTTGATAGTGGGATGAACTGTGCCTCATTCACGTATGATCTTTCGGTGATTAAATCTGTCAGTCAGAATGAGAAATGGACATTCCTTGTTATGGATAAAGATCGTAATAAAGACAGTATCAGTATCACCTTTAACAGGTCAGCATCCAATAATTATGGAAGTATTAGCACTTTTGATGAGATAGAACTTGGAGCTCAATTAAATACAACCAAAGGAAGTTTCTTCTCATTAACATCCGGTGAGGGTTATTTTTTGAGTGAAGCATTTCTCAATCAGTCTTTAACAGATTTGATATATTATTACGGTCCGTACAATGCCACACTATCATCACCTAATGAATCGGAAGCTCCCGGATTTTTTACAGGTACTGAAGGACTATCTAACTGGTCTGTTAAAAATGAAACGAGATACGACACCACATTAATAACTCCCTATCAATTTGACCAGGCAACAAATGACAGTTTGCTTCTTTCGGCCTATGAACCTGCAGCAGGGAAACGGAAAGCAAAATATGTAACAGAAGGTTCTGTGTATTCATTTACCACTCAGGCAGGCAGAATCGGACTACTTAAGGTTATGCAAATTGAACCTGGAGCAGAAGGTTATATGCGATTTTCAGTCAAAATTCAGAATTAACGTCACATGAAAGCAACTATACTAAAAAAGAGAATAATTGGCTTTTGTAAAAATGTAATTCTGCTAACTAGCATCTTACTCAGTCGGGATGCTTATAGTCAGGTGACTTTGTCGCAAGATACTCTTGTCCGACAACTCCCTGAAGTATTCATAACAGCCACCCGCACAAGAAAAAGTATCAAAGAAATCCCTGCCCGTTTAAATTCCATTGACACCATTTCCATTGAAAACCAACCCGCTATTACCACTGATGACTTACTTCGGCTAATACCGGGAGCTAATATTGACCGGCATCAGGGAATCTTTTCTAAAAACTCAAGTATCACGCTTAGGGGACTCAACGGAACTCCCCGGACTCTAATACTTATTGACGGCGTTCCAATCAGTAAGGCTGATGGCGGAGGAGTTAACTGGAACAGGATGGTTAACGATAACATCGAAAGGATAGAAGTAATCAAAGGACCTGTCTCTTCAGTTTATGGAGGCAATGCCATGGCAGGTGTTATAAATGTGATCACCAAACAACCAACAGCCAAATTAGAAGGTGAACTAAAAACCTTTTATGGAACTTACAACACATATGGCGGACTCTTAAGATTGGGAGGACGACTTAAACCCACAGGCAACAGTCTTTATTATGCAGTAAATGGATTCTACCGTCAAGGCGATGGCTACATTTTTATGCCCGAAAAGAGTCGCGACAGCATGGATGTAAAAGCGTATTTATGGGAAACAAGCGCAAGTGCCGAAGTTGGTTATCGTTATGGCAGTGGAAGTTACAGTGAAGTAGAATACAGCTATTTCAATGACAAGCGAGGTGATGGTACTAAAATATTTGAACCCGATGGTGGATACAACCGGTATCCCACCCACAATCTCAGGTTCACATCTGATAATAACTTTGGCAAATTCAACTGGGTACTGAGGTATTTTTATCAGGATGAAAACTACTTACGACAGAGTGAAACTATAAGTGAAAAGAAAGGTAAGAAGTACACACTCTACAATACCGACTCACATAGAAAAGATCAGGGTCTTTGGACTAATGTTACTTATAAGGCAAAGCATAATATGGATTTTACCTTTGGTATGGACCTTAAGCGCGGAAGTGTTGAAGGAAGAGACATTTACCTTACTTCAACCGACATTCTGGTAAATAAAGGCAAGTTGGATTTATTGGCTCTTTTTACCGGATACGAGTGGAGACCTTTTAATAAGAAATTGACTTTCATGGCCGGGTTACGGTTTGATGCAGATAAATTCTATGATGGTTCATTTTCAATACTTGATGCTACTACTCTTACAGAGTTTATGACTTTATACCCCTCAAATTTCAAAGATGAAACATGGCAATCATGGAGCCCTAAGGTTGGAATAAAATACTTCCTTAATGATAAATCAGACATTTACATTTCGTACTCCAAAGGTTTCAGGCCGGGCATGCTTGATGATATGTGCAGAAATGGCAATGTATCAAAAGGTTTTAAGCTCGCTAATCCACAGCTTATGCCCGAACATGTTCATAACTATGAAATCGGTGGCAATTTCCGACCTTTTAAAGGTATAAGCATTGAGCCTACTGTTTATTATACCCTCGGCACCGATTTCCACTACTTTGTAGGCAATGGTGATAGTATTGCCACAGGTGGTGACAATCTTAAACCGGTAATTCAACGACAAAATGTAAGCAGTGTAGATGTTTTAGGTGCCGAAATAACCTTCAACTGGCAATATAATAAACAGCTTTATTTTACAGCAAACTATGCATTTAACAACTCAAAAATAAGATCATTTGATACTACCAACAGGATTGTAAAAGATCTTACCGGTAAATTTTTAATGGAAGTTCCGGTTCATCAGTTTTTTGCGGGCGTTTTTTATAACTCATCACTTCTTCAATCATCAATTGTTTATAGTTATAACGGTTCACAATGGAATGATGATGAGAACACGCTCAAAGCTTCTTCTTATAATACTTTTGATTTTAAGATTGGAAAGTCGTTTAAAGCATTTTCAGCTAACCTGATAATTCAGGACCTTTTCAACACCCGATACTACGATTCAAAAGGAAATATTTCACCCGGAAGATTCTTTATGCTGAACTTATCTTATCACTTTAAAAAATAAAGCATTATGAAAAAAATCTTTACAATCATTGCTACATTACTTTTTACATCAAGCGTATTACAAGCGCAGGAAATTTTAGCCGGCTGGAGTTTCCCTTCAGGCACTCCAATTGACAGCATAGCTGATCAGGGTATTGCGGCTAATCTTGATAAAGCAATCTCCACTCAGGGAGGCACGAGCGCAATTGATTTTACCAAAAATGGTTTTACAACTAAGTGTGCACAGGTAACGGGATGGGATAATGGTGCTTTACTTAAAGCGTGGACTGTTAAAGTTACCACGGCTAACTATCAAAACCTGAAACTCTCTTCTAAGATGCAATCGGGTGGCAACAACCCCGGTCCCCGGGATTTTAGAGTTCAATATCGTTTAAATGAATTAAATGACTGGGTTGAGCTTGCCGGTTCTGAAATGATTACTGCCAACGACTGGACAACAGGAGTTCTTGATAGTATTGCTTTGCCTGCAGAGTGCAACAACCAGGAAGTAGTTTATATTCGTTGGCTTATGACCACCAATACCAATTCAAATGGTGAAGCTGTTGCTGCTAATGGCATCAACAAGATTGATGACATCTATATTAGCGGCAAAGCAATTCCTACCTCAATAGCGGAAAATCAGGTGGTTCCTAATCTTTCAATTTATCCTAACCCATCAAACGGGAGTTTTACCATTACATCGAATGAAAACATAGTATCAATGACCATGTTCTCAACCAAAGGTGAATGCGTTTATCAACTTGGATCTTTACAGTCAAAAGTTATTACACCTGAATTGTATGATCTTAATAAGGGAATTTATTTTGTTAAGGTTATAACCTTATCAGGCAAAATGAGCACAAGTAAAATTTGCGTAAACTAAAACTTAACATGCGCCTTTCTTAATTAAAATGACTAATCGTCCGTACATAAAAACCATATATAAGAACCTATAAAAATACTATGCCCATTAAAAAAGATAAGTAATTTATTTTGGAATTGTATGTAATGTAAAAAACTTACAGTATAGAATACAAATAAAAAGGTTGCCCTAAAAGAGCAACCTTTTTATTTGACTGTTTATTACTTCATGATTGACTACTTCAAGTTAATTTAATGATGATTCATTATCAGTTACTCTACGGTTACTCTACAGTTACTATACAGTTTCTATACAATTACACTACTTAAATTATAGAGAAACTGTAGGGATTCTGTACTTTAACTATAGGCTAAGTGATAATGAATCCCCGATAGATTGTGATTGCTGCCCTTATCATACTATACAAAAAAGGCTGCCCTTTTGAGACAGCCTTTTAATATTCAAAATAAAACTAATTTAATTCCAGTAAATTAGCTCCTGCATTTAACTTATAACTATTGTTTAACAAACCTACTGAGAGCTACTTGTCCATTTGACTTAACTACTCTTACTATATAAATTCCATTTTGAAGGTCTGAAATATCAATTACCGGGAAGGTATTTGATGTAATCATTTGTTGACCTGTAAGATTAAAGATTTGAGCAGTTTGATAATCTGCACCAGTTATGGTAATAGTATTTTTAGCCGGATTTGGATAAACGGTAATGTCATTAGCCGGCAAAGGATTGTTTTGAGTACCAACAGTATTGATATTTACAGTGTATTTAACCAACCCAAGGTCGTAAGTTCCAATATATATATCAGCATTCTCACCATCAAATAGAACTGCAGTCGTTGATGCTTCCAAATAAGCAAGATCAGTAGCGGGGACTTCGGCCCAATACTTACCTCCATCGTTTGAGTATAGGAGTCTGAATTCTGAGTACTGTGATTCATGGGTAAATGCTACCATATGGCCATTTATATCTGTTGAGAAAACAACATTATGAAATAAACCATCAAGTTTTTTAGTCCAGTTTTCACCACCATCAATGGTAGTAAAGATCCCTTGATCTGTTGCTATAGCGAATTGCATAGCATCAAGTGGATTGGCTGCAAGTTTAAGAATAAGGTCATGGAATGGAACCAAATTCTCAAGTCCATTGCTTTTCATTGTCCAGGTGGCACCTCCATCAGTTGTGGTATATATCTTAGCACCAACTGCCATCATTATATTTAATGAATTCAGCTTATCAATAACAATCCCGGTTACTAAATCCTGATCAGGCAGGGTTAGCATTGTACTTTGAATGTTGCTCTGATCAGTAAAATCAATTCTATAAACTTCAGGGCTTGATCCCCAACTTGAAAAAGAGGCAAAAATAACATTGGGATTGGCCGGATCACTCACAACAGTATGGAGTGTGCTTGCGAATGTGTTATATACTACAAAGCTGGTTGCTCCATGATCATTACTTACATGCAAGTCTTTACCCATGAAAGAAGAAGTCATGGTGTAAACTCTACCCGGTATAAGATTGTCGCCGTATACGGTCATTCCAGGGTCAATCGACATATAGTCAATAGGTTTAACGTCATATGGAGTATCAATACCGGTTGCAAGATCACGATGTACATAACCAAACTGAACACCATAATAAAGATGAGCTTCGGTTGAAACAGCTATATCTATATTTCCGGTTGTAGCAAAATATGGATTCTTTGCCTGGGTAACTGTTACACCACCATCCGTAGAAAACAGGGGATAAAAATCAGAATTGATAAAAACCTCACTACCATTGAATGGATTAAACGATGCATTCAATCCATAATAATAACTGTGTGTGTCAGTACCGGGGTACACGTAATTTTCAACAGTTGCAAAATTGTCGTGTGTAATAACGATTTCATTTTCTTCAAGGACAATGATATTGTTCAGATCTGAAGGATTATATACAATGGCATTGATATTATTGAGTGTCATGTCAGTCCAGGTAATTGGAACTACATTCCATGTTGTTCCGCCATCTAATGAACGATATAGATTTTCAGCACCTGTGCCAAATCCAATACTAGTACCAAGAAGAATATCATCAGGATTTGCAGGATTGAATGTCATGGTCTGATATGCATTACCAGGAATCATTTCAGTCCATGTTGTTCCTGCATCTTCAGAAACAAAGAGACCTCCATCAACATCATTTGGTCCTAAACCGCGCATGATGAACAGCTTTGTAGGATCAGCGGGACTAATTGCTACATTATTTGGAAATACCTGATCATAGTTTTCATTGTAATAAACTTCCTGCCATGTTTTACCACCATCGGTTGTGTAATATACTTTAGCATAGTTCGCCATACCAATGCTAAATCCTTGTAGAACAAGGGCAGTATCGGTATCACTTTCAAAAAGGCTATACGCTTGTATCCAGGTGTCTTCAGCACCTTGCGGAGTTGGAAGAACATATTCTTTTATAATTGACAAGGTGTTAAGATCAAGAACAATAACCTTATCAGTCATACCATAAGTAGTATAGAAACTTACCTGATTGCCCGGTAATGCTTTAAGTGACTTAAGCGATGCACCTTTTTCAGGGAAAGAGTATAGAATATTCCAGGTAACTCCATTATCAACAGATTGTAATAAATGATTACCAAGAGTGATAGCATACAGTTTATTTTCAACCTGTGCATCATAAGTAATATCATATATCCGACCGTATTCATCAGAACCGGTTACCTCAAGCTGTGCAAAGGTTTGTTGTACAATGCAACATGAGAGAATAAGAATGAAGAGTAGTGATTTTTTCATTGTTTGTAAAATTTTAGTTAACGACGCAATGTTCTGAAATAAAAACATGCTAACAATATAAAAGGTCGTGAAATACCGCGACCTTATAAGGAAAAAGTGTGACATTTTTTACTGATTACTATCTGAAGAGGCAAGATTAAACTTTGACAAATAGTTATAAAGATCATCATTTTCAGATAGTTCCAGCTTATGCGAAATCCTTTCCTTACGTTTCCTGCATGCTTCGGGAGTAATATTTAGTAATAAGGAGATTTCTTTGGTGCTTAAATTTATATATACATACGACAGGAATCGAATGTCATTGGAAGTTAAAACAGGGTGTTTTTCTTTAAGCGCTTTAAGGAAACCATGATTAACTTCTTCAAAGTGTGTGAGGAAATTTTCCCATTCTGTATCTTCTTTAAGCTGGTTTCGCAACTGTTGAACTGTTTCGCGAAGTTTTACATTAGAAGAAATACCAGGTTGAGCTGATAACGTTACGATAATATCTTCAATCAGTTCATTTCTATGGGTCATGTGAAGCGCCTTGGCCGCTAGTTTCCTGTTACGATTTTCTATTTCGTTCTTCAAACGATCTTCTTCCAGCAAGGCAATCGTTTCTTTTTCCTTCAATTGTTTCTCAAGTAGCAGATTATCAGTTTTCTTTTTTTCAAGCTCAAGGTTAAGTATTTCTCTGCTCCTATCCTGTATAATTTTTCGTTGCTTATTTTTGATAGAACTGTTTCTTAACGCCCAGGTGATGAGAATAATTATGATAAGTGCAACAGAGAGAATGCCATAAAAGGTTCTTCTTTCGGCGCTAATCTTTTCCTGATTTTTCAAAAGCTCTTTCTGATAATTCTCAATTTCAAATTTAACTTTGTTTGTCTCAAATGCCCGGCCATTTTTTATTAGAT
Organism: Omnitrophica WOR_2 bacterium; assembly: GCA_050259095.1. Classification (GTDB taxonomy): domain Bacteria; phylum Bacteroidota; class Bacteroidia; order Bacteroidales; family Lentimicrobiaceae; genus Lentimicrobium. The sequence continues at coordinate 12,175 of JBLMZZ010000202.1, forward strand.
TAAACTCTTCACGAGCACTAATTACAGAATCCTTTGCAGTAAGTGACTGCTTATAATTACCTTCATCGGCATATAGATTCGATAACCGCTCATAAATTGCGATTTTAAATTCTATTGTCGGTTGCTTTTTTAGAGCTTCAAGAGCATATTTCACTGCCGTGTGAAAATCACCTTTCTTTTGATTTATTCTGGATAATATTAACAGAGATGGAAGAATTGCCTGCTTGTATTCTTCTGTAGTACCTTTTAAGAGACGTTGGGCAATTAACTCTGCCTGAGTAAGGTTACCGGTTAGAAGATAATTTTCGGCGAAAGCAAGATCTGCCTGCACTCTAAGTTGAGGTACATCATTAATAAGTTCATGGGCCTCATCCAAATACTTTTTAGCTAATTCGGGCTTGTTTTTTTCATTAGCAACAATACCAAGATTGATAGCATACAAGCCAATTCTCATCTTCGAGCGTTTATTTCTGGCTATTGTGTAGGCTTTAAAGAAATACTCTTCGGCTTTTTCGTATTGCTTTTCTTTGGAGTACAGGATTGCAATATTATTGAGGACAATCATTTCCTGGTCTTCGCCTAGATTTTTAATAGCTATTGTATACGCAGCAAGGTAATTATCAAGTGCTTCACCATAATCGAGCATTGAATAATAATTAGCTCCTATATTATTGACCGAGAGGAACAGTTGTTCGTACCACCTGTTTTGCTCAGCTACTGATTTTGCCCGTGTTAGAAGTTCAAGAGATTTCACGTAATCTTCTCTGTTCATAGCATCGATACCGGCAAAAATCAGCTTATTACATTCTTCGGGAGTGTTAATGGTTGTTGCCGGGGCCAGTAAAAGCAATATCTGAAGTACGAATAATCGAATCATCTTATTTTTTGCTGAACACTATCTGGATTTCCGGTTAAAATACTTTTCAAGTAATAGTTGTGCTGCCTGATAAGGACTGTTAAGCTTTTCTCGCACTGTTTTTTCAGCATCAGAAATCATGCTCTTTATCTGAGCATCCTGGTAAAAATGATCATAAAGGCGATTATTGATGTACTCAAACATGATCTGTCGCGCTTGTCCTGCTCTTTTTAGCTCAAAATATTCATTATCTTTAGTAAATTCAATATAATTCAATAACATGTTCCAAATTTCGGGTATTCCATCACCGGATAAGGCTGAACAGGTTAAAGTTTCAGGTCCCCATCCTGAATCGGGCTTTGGGAAGAAATGTAAAGCATTGCGAACCTGGTTTCTGGCAATTTCAGCTTTAATCTTGTTATCACCGTCGGCTTTATTAATTGCAACTGCATCAGCCATCTCCATGATACCTCTTTTTATTCCCTGCAATTCATCACCCGCACCGGCAATCATAAGCAAGAGGAAAAAGTCAACCATTGAGTGAACGGCAGTCTCCGACTGACCAACACCCACCGTTTCAACGAAGATAACATCAAAGCCTGCAGCTTCACAAAGAATAATGATCTCTCTGGTTTTGCGGGCAACTCCGCCTAATGATCCGGCAGAAGGTGAAGGTCTTATAAATGCATTTGGGTCAACCGACAATGATTCCATGCGGGTTTTATCACCCAGTATGCTACCTTTTGAACGGGCACTGCTTGGATCAATGGCCAATACGGCAAGCTTATGACCAAGTGAGGTAATGTGCAATCCCATTGCTTCAATAAAAGTACTTTTCCCCGCTCCGGGTACACCGGTAATTCCCAATCTGATAGATTTACCAGAGTAAGGAAGACATCTGGCCACTAAATCCTGTGCGATAGACTGGTGTTCGGGAAGTGAACTTTCGAGAAGCGTAATTGCCTGACTGAATATTGTGCGATTGAAATTTATTATTCCATTAAAGTAATCATCGGGTGTAAAAACAGTTCTGCGTTTGCTTTTTAGAGCATGAACAGCTGATTCATTTACTGAAGGAGGCTGAGGAATACCTTCCCTTTCAGTAAGCGCTGACGGCAACTTATGATGATCACGATTATCCTCCATAACTATTCGGTATTTTCAGCAAATATAATAATTAAGACCATCGAAGATTATACCTTATGCCCGATGTATCTCTATTAATAAGGCTAACAAACAGCTCCGTGATTTTGATTAAGTTACCAACAGTACTGAACGAAAGCATAATGGCAAAGTCAATTTGAGCAGTGTAACAAAGCAGTAAAAAGTATATGAAATTCTCTGTTGACTATTTGATGAAAATATGTGGAAACATCTGAAAAATCTTTCTACTTTTACGCCCTTATAAAAAATCCATAAACCTACTGTTATGACAATAGGAATCCTTAAAGAAACTGAAGGCGAAAACCGCGTTTCGATGTTACCTGAAAGTGTTGCTACACTGGTAAAAATGAACGTGAACATGATTGTTGAGACCGGTGCCGGACTAAATGCATTTGCTACAGATGCAGAATATCAAAGTGTAGGAGCAAAAACAGGAAGCAAGAGTGATGTAATAGCACAATCTGACCTTCTGATAAGAATTCAGCCTCCCACTGAAAACGAAATTAATGAATTTAAAGAAGGACAAGTATTAATGTCAGTACTCAATCCTTACTTTAATTTCAATCTGGTAAAGCAATTAGCTGCTAAGAACATCACGGCATTCAGTATGGATATCGTGCCCCGCACCACACGTGCTCAGGCAATGGATATTCTTTCATCTATGGCAACAGTAGCCGGTTATAAAGCAGTTTTAACAGCTGCTAATACATTACCTAAATTCTTCCCTATGTTCATGACTGCCGCTGGAACTATAAAACCTGCCAACATGCTCATCTTAGGTGCAGGAGTTGCCGGGCTTCAGTCTATTGCCACCGCACGTAAATTAGGAGCAGTTGTTTATGTTTTTGATGTACGCGCTGCTGTAAAAGAAGAAGTTGTAGGATTAGGAGGCAAATTTGTTGAAGTAGAAGGTGCTACAGATGATAAATCGGCTGGTGGTTATGCTGTTGAACAAACAGATGAGTTCAAAGCCCGTCAGGCTCAATCAATTCATGATCAGGCAGTGAAATCTGATGTGATAATTTGTACTGCACAGATACCTGGTAAACGCGCTCCTTTGCTCATTCGTAAGGAAACCGTTGAAGCAATGAAACCAGGTTCAGTTATTATTGATCTTGCTGCTTCTACCGGTGGAAATTGTGAATTGACTAAGGATAATCAAACAATCATTCACAATGGAGTTAAAATCATTGGGAATTCACAGTTACCAACAGATATGCCAACAGATGCAAGTCGCATGTTTGGTAAAAACATGATTAACTTCCTGAAGCTGATCATCAATAAGGATGGTTCAATGAATCTCAACTGGGAAGATGATATAGTGAAAGGCACTGCTGTTTCACATGATAAACAGATTGTAAATGAACGCGTAAAATCACTAATCTCTTAACATTTAAACGAACCGGTATCACAAATATCGGTTTGCTTTTTAAGAAAGAGTAACAATCATAAGATACCTCACAAAAAAAACGAATATATGACTGATATTTTGCAATTTTTCTGGATCAACAAGGACTTGATATTTATCATTGTCCTCTCTGTTTATCTGGGCATAGAAGTTATATCTCATGTTCCAGCAGTGCTTCATACGCCTCTAATGTCGGGAAGTAATGCTATTCATGGGGTAGTTATCATTGGCGCCATCATTGTTATGGGCCATGCAGAAAGCACACTATCATTGGTGCTTGGTTTCCTCGCTGTAATTCTTGGAACCCTAAATGTTGTCGGGGGATTTGTGGTTACCGACCGTATGCTCGAAATGTTTAAGAAAAAGAAAAAGTAGGAGGACACCATGGAAGATTTTACAATTCAATATTCAATACTTGAGCTGTCGTACCTTGCAGCCTCCGTACTCTTTATATTAGGTCTTAAGAAGTTAAGCCATCCACTAACTGCTCGTGCGGGTAACTTATGGGCTGCAGCAGGTATGTCGGCAGCTATTCTTTTCACTATTTTATTTCACCAAAAAGAAGGCGCTCCAATAGGGAATATTCCCTGGATAGTTGCTGCATTGGCTATTGGTTCATTTATTGGCTGGTATGCTTCGGTGAAAGTAAAGATGACTGCAATGCCTCAAATGGTTTCTATTTTTAATGGAATGGGAGGTGCCTGTGCCGCTTTAATATCATTGATGGAATTCCCTCACCTTCAAAATCAGCTTGCTGCTGCCGGTGATACACATATGTTTACCGGTCCGGCGATTGCTATATTACTCGGACTTATGATAGGAAGTGTTTCATTTGCAGGTAGTATGATTGCTTTTATGAAACTTGATGGCAGGTTGGGTGATATAAAGAATCCTGTACTTAGAGTGGTGAACCTGACTTTTTTGGTTGTGCTTTTGATAGTATTGGTGGTTATAATGTTAATGCAACCTGTTAATGGAAATACATGGCCTATTTATCTTTTCGCTTTAGCAGCACTCATATATGGAGTAACATTTGTTATGCCGATTGGTGGTGCTGACATGCCTGTTGTAATATCACTGTTGAACTCTTTTACCGGTGTTGCTGCAGCTATGGGAGGATTCCTTTACAATAACCAGGCAATGCTTACCGGTGGTATTTTAGTAGGTTCTTCGGGTACAATCCTCACCATTCTTATGTGTAAAGCAATGAACCGCTCACTCTTGAATGTTATCATTGGTGCATTTGGCGGAACATCAGGTACAGGTACTGAAGCAGCCGATAAAACAGTAAAAGAGATATCATTAAGTGATGCAGCCGTTTTGTTAAGCTATTCACAAAAAGTATATATAGTTCCGGGATATGGATTGGCAGTTGCTCAGGCACAACATCTGTGTCATGAACTTGATACCTTGCTTGCAAGTAAAGGTGTGGAAGTAAAATATGCAATACATCCTGTTGCAGGCCGTATGCCGGGTCATATGAACGTGTTGCTTGCGGAAGCTGATGTTCCTTATGAGAAACTGGTTGAAATGGAAGATGCTAACAATGAGATGTCGAATACCGATGTTGTAATTGTAATTGGCGCTAATGACGTAGTAAATCCTGCTGCTGAAGATGATCCAACAAGTCCAATTTATGGAATGCCTATCATTAAAGCACAGGATGCAAAGAACGTGATTGTTATGAAACGTAGTATGGCCGCTGGTTATGCTGCTATTCCAAACAACTTGTTCTATCATCCTAAAACCAGAATGTTGTTTGGTGATGCAAAAGCAACACTACAAAAACTAGTAGCAGAAATTAAGAGTTTATAGTTATTGCGAAGCGCTATTTAACGATAGCAAAAGCGGTTTCTTTCATATAGTATTTAAATAAAAGGAGGACATAAAGATTGTCCTCTTTTTATTGAGTATAAAATTGAAAAAAATCAGTTTCAAATATAAAAATTAGTACCTTTGCACCCTCGAAATAAACCTCTCCGTAGCTCAGTTGGTAGAGCAATTGACTCTTAATCAATGGGTCACAGGTTCGAGCCCTGTCGGGGAGACTTAAGATTAAGCAGTTAGGTTAAACTAGCTGCTTTTTTTATTGACCGCCAATTCATGCAATTCCAATTTGCACTTATTACATAGGTGATGGCTTTTTTGATCAATATCCTCAACATAAGTACTTGATTTCATTACACATTTGGTATCCATACAATGTATTAGTCCAAAGGTATGGCCTAGTTCATGAATAATTTCTTTTCTGGTGCGGTCTAACAGGAGTTTATCATTCTTTGGCATTCCGTATAGTTCATTGCTTAAACGGTGAATTGAAGCAATACCCACACGGCCATTAAGTGCAGCCTGTCCGAAGATGTAGGTTAGAATTGGAATAAACAGATCAACATTAAATACAGCAAGAGTTTTAGAATTATCAGCAGCGTAATCGTCATCAATCTTATGCAAAAGCTTATTACCATTATACTGTCGTCTGGAAGGATCATAAAACTCACTAAGATCCATATGCCCTTCCTGAACTAAAACAGGAAGTGAGAATTCATGCTCAACGTCTTTTATAATTACATCGGGCAACACCAACCCGGGATAACCAAACGTAATGATCATGATATTTTCAGGATCCATTCTTAGATTCTTAAAATGAAGTTATTGTTGAACTCATTTAACCGGGGTACTATACTGATTGACACTAAATTTTTTTTAACTCTATTTAATTTTGGATTCTTAAGGATTTGTGATTTAACCAACTTTAGTTGGTTTTATATCATATTTCCTGATCTTATTATAGAGTGTTACCCGGTCAACTTTTAAGGCTTTAGCAGCTGCTGTGATGTTCCAGTTATACTTTTCGAGAATCTGAGTAATATGGTTACTCTCAAGCTCTTCTAAGCTCTCAATTCCTGAACTTATCATTTCCTTGCCTACAGGTAAATCCTTTAGAGTAATCTTTTTACCGTTACCAACAACAATCGCCCGTTCTATCATGTTCTCCAGTTCCCTGATATTACCGGGGAATGGGAATTCTTCTAAACGTTTTAACGCTGAGGCATCAATAGTAATAAGTTGCTTGTTCATTGCAGTGCAGTACTTTTTAATAAAGTATTCAACCAGTAATGGAATATCTTCCGTTCTCTCACGTAATGGAGGAACATTGATATTTACAACATTTAGCCTATAGAATAAATCTTCACGAAAAGTACCTTTTTCAACCATGGTTTTTAGGTCCTTATTGGTGGCGCAAATGACTCTGAAATCAGATACTATTTCTTTATTTCCACCGACTCTTACAAAGCTTTTAGTTTCAAGCACCCGCAGAAGTTCAACTTGCATTTTAGGAGAAATGGTAGCAATTTCATCAAGAAAAATTGTCCCACTGTCAGCCATTTCAAATCTTCCCTTTCTGTTGTACACAGCCCCTGTAAAAGCACCCTTCTCATGTCCGAATAGTTCACTCTCAAGCAGGCTTTCAGTTAACGATCCGCAATGAACGCTTACCAAAGGAAAGAACTTTCGTGGTGAGTTTGCATGAATAGCTCTGGCTACTAATTCTTTGCCTGTTCCGCTCTCACCTGTTATAATTACTGAGGCATTTGATTGAGCCACACTTTCAATTTCGTGAAAAACACGTCGCATGCCATCACTCTTGCCGATCATATCTTCAATATTCTCGAGTGATATGACCTTGTCCTTCAAAATTTCATTCTCTTCAATAAGTGAAATTTGTTTTGATGCATTTCTTATAAGATGCGAAAGATCATCGGGATCGAATGGTTTAGTAACATAATCAAAAGCTCCATCCTTTAAGGCTTGAACAGCAGTATCAACCGTTGCAAAGGCGGTCATAATGATGACAATAGAATCCTGACGCAGGCTCTTAATGCGTTTAAGCATTTCAAGTCCATCCATACCGGGCATTTTAATATCGGCCAGAATAATATCGTAATTGTCGGATTCAAGAAGTGATAGGGCGGTTTTTGCATTTTCAGCACAATCTACCCGGTAACCATCTTCAATAAACCAATTGTATAATGAATCTCTCACAGAATCTTCATCATCCACAATGAGAATTGATATCTTTTTTGCCATAATTATTCGTCTCTAGCTGGTAATAATGGTAATGTGATTGATATGGTTGTTCCTTTTCCTCTAGTAGAAGAAACTGTAATTTTTCCTTTATGATTGTCAATTATTCCATGTACAATTGCTAATCCCAACCCTATTCCACTTGCATTTTCTTTGGTTGAAAAGAAAGGTTCAAAAATATGATCTATATCCTCTTCTGCAATACCTATTCCATTGTCGGTTATGTCAATCCGAATATGTTCAGGATCAGGATTATTTGATCTGAATAGTACTTCACCATTTTCAGCAACAGCTTCTGATGCATTAACAAGTATTGCAACACACGCTTGCTTTATCTGGTTAGGGCTACAATTTATCATGTCGTTCTTAGCACTAAAATCAGATAAAAAGTGAATGTTAGCAATCTTCATTGGGTGAGTCATCAGCTCAAAGGTATCTATCAATATTTCGTGCAGATGCTTTGGCTCAAAGTTATCATGATCTTTTCTTGAAAAATCCAATAGTCCTTTTACTATATCACCACATCGTTTGGTTTCATTTTCAACCAAACGCAAGTGTTTGAGCATTGATTCTTTCTTAATTGGATCAATATCCTGATTATTAAGTTGCTTATAAATAAGTTTAGTGTAAATTAATATGCCTGACAGAGGATTATTAATTTCATGAGCTACTGAAAGGGACAACTTACCAAGTGAAGCTATTCTTTCTATATTAATAAGCTCATTTTGAGCATGACCCAGTTCTTCAGATTTCTTTTGAACTTTATATTCAAGTTGTTGAGACCAGTTTTGCAGTTCATTAGTAGCAGCCTGAAGATTATCAAGCATATTATTAAAAGCCGTAGAAACCATTCTCATGTCTGAGAGTTGGTTTGGTGGCATCTCAAGTCTTGTATCATTTTCACCTTTGGCAACAGCCATGCTTGCATTTACCAATGCGAACAATGGATCTCTGATTTTACGCTTGGTAAAGAAAATGAGGAACAAGACCATAAATGTAGTCATTAAAGCAGCCATTAGAAAGTAATCGGTAGTAGATTTTTCAAGTGCTTCATCAAGTCTGGTTAATGGCATTTTAATAATCAGTGAGCCCAGTACTTTGGTATCTTTATCATGTGCATGGCATGAACTCTCATAACATGATCTGCTGTTCAGGATAGGAGATTTTATAAGCAAGTACCTGTTATTCGAATTATTGTGGTTCATGCTACATTCACTGTTGACATCAATAATCCGGTATGACCGCACATCGGGTAAAAACATTGAAGAGAAATTGGTATGACAACTCTTACAGTTAGGATCATTATGATCCATTGTGTCATCAGTTATGGACGAATAGGCGAGATCATTATTATGATCATACATATTAACATCCTCAATTCCGGTCATTGTATTGATAATATCAAGTGTGCTCTGAAGAGATGTTCTGTCATTTTCGAGCATCGATCGGTAGAGAGCACCTTCAACCAGAAAGCCAATATTATTTCCGTTTTCGCTAATAACTGATTTCATGTATTTTTCATTTACCGAACGGAAGATAACGGCAAATGAAAGAAAAAGTAAAAACAAAGAGATTGTAATAATGATGACTACCCTACCATAAATGGAGGAGCGGAATTTAATATATCCATGTAGAATTTTTCCGCTCACTCCCTTGTTAACTGCTTTCTCAATCCATTTCATAATGAATTTATTAATTCTTTACCGAAGGCTAAATTAATCAAAACAGTTACGCTCTAACTAACCAAAATGGGTTAAACGTTTAAAAAGTTCTGTTGAAAATCATGCCACACTTCTATAGGTAGTTCTGATAGTGGTTGATCGCGCAACTCACCTCCATCCTGTAAGATAGTTCTTGATGGATCAGCAGAATATTTTCCCATGGAATTTGCTAAAAAATCTTTAAATCTGTCAAGCTCCTTTGCTGACCAATCTGAAGCATCTTCAGCCAGGTAATAAGAGTTAGTTTCAGCAACCCAATTAAACGGTTTTACCCTATATACCCACCCATTATTATAAGGATCATCATTGATAACCGCTTGATCCTTTTTAAGAGCGACATTGGTTTTAATTACTTCACCGGTAATTGGTGAGTATATTTTCAGGTGCTTACCATTGTGACTTATTTCAGACAATAAATCTCCTTTTTTAATGATTTCACCTTCATTTTTAAGATTGCTAAGTTTCACTTCACCGGTAATATGCAGAAGTAAATCATCCAAACCAATCTTTGCAATTCCCGATTTGTCAAGGTGTGCCCATGTATGGTTTTTACTGAAAAACAATCCTTGTGGTATCTCCAGCATGCTTGAGGTTAATATTCCCAGTGAGTGCTGAATCTGTTTATTAGTTTTTGTCTGTTTATTAAGAATGAACCAAAAGGGAATAAGCAACGCAAAGAATGCTATAATTGCCAGGTACTCAATACCCTTTGTATCAAAAATGTTATAGTAAGTAAATCCGTCCATTTTTTTCGCTTTTTAAGATTATACTATGAAAGATAGTGTTGCCTGATGTTAATTTTCTTCTTTAACCCAGGCTGGTGAATCCCTTAATACAGGCATACGGTTAATTACCCATCTAAAGATCCATATTTCAGTAAAAATAACAGCCAGCGTAACTACTATTTCCATCCATGAAGGTATATAGTGGTTTGGCGCATCCCATCTGAATCCAATTACAGTTACATTTAGTCTGTTAATTATGATTCCAATCATGGTTATAATTGCAGCAATTCTAACCATTAATATATTGCTAGTGCGATAACTGTAAATAAACATCGCCATTGGGACTAAAACAAGACCAATCATCTCAAAAAGAAACCAGTAGCCCATAGGTGTATTTAACAGATCCCACTGTTTGCCATGAATGAAAACAAGCACCTTAAGAAAGAAGTAAGCAAACATTGCTCCGGCGCAAATTTTTGATAGACCGGTTAGAATTCCATTTTGTGCTTTATGATTCTTTTCACTTATCTGATTAAAGAATACTTTATGACTGATAGAACCTTCAAAAATCACCATAGATAGTCCGGCAAAAATACTGGAGACTAAGAATAGGATAGGAATGAATTCAGAATACCAGAGAGGGTGAATTTTATCTTTGGCCATTAGATAAAGCGCACCTAATCCCGATTGATGTAACGTAGAGAGTGTGATACCAAAGATTACAGCTCCTATTGTCATGCCGGATAGTATTTTCCTTGCACGACGTGAGCCTAGCCATTCAGCGATAGCTGGTGAGAACTCAATAAGTTCGGCAATCATATAGAGCATAAAATGCCATGCTACAAGAAATAATACAGAACTTGTTCCAAAGCTATTGCCAATAATAGGATTTACAACATTCCATGGGCGACCAAGATCAAGTAGTAATGCTCCGGCATAAAACACATATGCAAGAAAACCATTGAGTACGGTTACTCTTACAATAGAATGATAATTATGCATCTTTAGAATGTAAACCATAAAAGTGATTACATAAGCACCACCGGCAAAAGCAACACCTGTTACAACATCAAAACCTATCCATAAACCCCATGGAGTTTCTTGAGTAAGGTTTGTAATTGAACCTATGCCATAAATGAATCGGATGATTATTAAAGCAAGTCCCAGGAAGATGATTGGTATTGAAATAACGTTAAAAGGAGTTAGCCATTTGCCCTTAGGTTTTAATTCACTGACAAGGAATTTAAGAATGGATTTACCATTATTATCTTGTGTAATTGCGAGTTCTGACTTATTCATTTTCTTCTTCTTTAGGTTGGTTGCTTTTGGTTGCTTCATGAATTGCCAGTAATAATGGCGGCAGGAGAACGAAAACAGAAGGTACACTGTAGAGGAATCCTTTTGAAAGTTCGGGATATGAAGAGTTTTGGAGTTTTGGATTAAAACCTAATTCTTCAAATGGAGCCGCAGATAGATAAAGAAGCCCGGTACCACCTGCCACATCTTCGCCATATATCTTATCATAATAGTCTTTTGGATTTTCAGTGATTCTTTTTCTTGCCTCGGCAATCATCTCTCTGCGGGTACCAAAGATTAATGCATCACCACATGCTGCTGCACAAGATGGAATTTCACCTTTTATGATCCTATCATGGCACATATCGCACTTTACGATCTTCGGATTTGAACTGTGATATTCGAATTTAGGCACATCAAACGGACAAGATACCATGCAATACCGGCATCCCATACATTTATCACCTCTCCAGATTACCGGTCCTTCTTTTGTTTTATACATCGCCTCTGTTAGGCATGCAGCGGCACAAGCAGGTTGATTGCAGTGCATACATTGGTTTCTAACATAAGCCTCACCCTTTGAAGTAGTGTGACAGTTAATTACTCCGCGCCGGGTTTCACTAGTCTTGCGAAGAACATCAGGTTTTATCTCGTCATCAGGCTCAGGAAGGTTATGTGCCTTAGCACATGCCTTTTCACAGCTTTTACATCCAATGCAAAGGGTAGAGTCAAACAACAGGGAATGAAACTCCGATTCATCTGTTTTCTTAGGAGATGAACCTGAGCTTTTGCCAACAGTAAGCGCAAGCCCGGCAACACCAATTGTTTTCAAAAAATTACGCCGATCTATACTCATAATTCCAGTTTTAGTGATGAATATTACGCACTATGAATTAATTCACTTAGAAATATCTATGAATCTGGTTTGGAAATCTTCCCATACTTCCGGTTCCATATCAGCGAGTACATTATCTGTAAGCTCTCCACCATCCTGAAGAACTATGTGCGCATAGGCTGAGGAGTTAGATCTGATAGAATTGGTAAAGAATTCTTTTAATCTTGAAAATTCATCTTCCAACCAAACTTTATATTTATCAACCAAGAACAGAAACTCAGTTTCTCTTGCCCAGTTTTTAGGAATGATCATATAAACCCACCCTTCATTATATGGTGAAGTGTTTATTAGAGATGAGTTATCAAGTAATATTTGATTCTGCTCTTTAATGATTCCCGAAACAGGAGCATATAAATCTAACTGCTTGCCATCCTTTACAAGAGTAAGTATCTTCTCCCCTTTTCTTATAGAATCACCCGGTTCTTTCATTTTTATTCTTGTTATCTTTCCGGTAAGATGTTGTAAAAAATCATCAATTCCAATTCTAACAATACCATTCTTTTCCATGAATGCCCATGTGTGGGTTTTATCGTAATGCAATCCCAATGGGGCATCAATGATGTTAGGATTTAGAGCATTAGAGATCACAACTTCAGGAGTTAAAGCAATTGATCTGTTTGTTTTCCTAATTCTGATTACTGTAGCGATGATAAATGTTACCAGGATCACACCTGTTATGATTAAAACCCATAAGGTTAATGGCATTTGTCTTTCAGGCTGAACTATGGCAATACTTGTTCCGGTAATAGAATCAATATTTGATCGGGTTTGATAACTCGATAAAATTGTATAGCCTCCCTTGTTCAGATACTGCTGTCCTTCACTCATAATCCACTCAAGAAACGCTATTTCGACTTTATTAACAGGTTTCTGTTGAGCTACAGCGTATATGTTCTGACAAAGGTCATTTGGATATTTACCCACCCATACCCCTCTCATAAAAGATTCGGGATTCTGATAGATGTTCTCAAAGCTATCAAGCCTGCCATTACGATTTTTATCAATAGGAAGTAATACAATATTTTCTTTAAAACTATTTGTTGCCGGAATTAAGACATCTGGCAATCTGCAAAAACCAATGGCATAAATGTCATTATGAATTGCATTGATTAACTCATCAGCATTAGTTACAGCAGTTCCGGCAATCTGAACATTTTCTGCATTTATAAAACTGGCAATTGCTGTTTTGAGTCCTTCATCTTCAATATAGTAAATATGAATCGGGGTATTTGCCTTATCAACTTGAATAAATCCCCAATTCTGATTTTCTGGATTTGTAATCAGTTGACTTAATTTATCTGAAGAAATGCCCGTTTTGCTGAGTTCCTTTAAGTAAGGATTCATACTATTAATTACCGGCACAATAGCATCATGACCGACCACTATCTTCCATTGATTAGTATAAGATTCTTTATTGCGATCAGACACAAGAGTGAGATCACCTGTATTAGTTTCGCTTTTAATGATTTTAACCGAAGGATTCAATTTTGAGTATGCATCAATCCAACTGGTTGTTAGTGTTTCTAATTCAGGTGAACTAGAAATCGTTATGGATTTTGAGTCATTTGAATTCTTTACTTCTTTAGGGATAATTGTTTCACCATAGCATAAAGCACTGGTAATTAGAACTAACAACATTAACCCTGCTACTAAAAATGGTATCTTTTTCATAGTATGTATAAAAATTATTGGTTTGCTTAAGAGTAGATTCTTATTATTCTTAATCTTCTTTTTTGGCGTACCCAATAACAATGCCACATTTAATAATGGGCCTCAAAGGCTTGATTTAAAGCCATTTGAGAGATTTTATCGAATAAATGTTTGCTTTAAAACTGATGAATAATTAAACAGTACAATTTATTTTAGTAGTTAACTTATTGATTTTCTTGTACTTTATAGATTTTGTTTAGAAAATAATCACTGTTGTAAAATGCAACACTTTTATGCGAGAAATTATAAGTACAGCTGAAATCAATTTCTTTAAAGTGATTGTTTAAGCAGATTGTTTAAATGGAACAAATTGTTAAAAAAAATCTTAATTTCATTCTAAATTCTTTCCTACCTTAAATATGGAACCTATAATTATAAGTCACTCTTAATCAAGAAAAAATGTCACAGGAGATAGAAAGAAAGTTCTTAGTAACCGGTGAATTTAAAAGATTTGCCTTTAAACAATATCATATCATACAGGGTTACTTATCAACAGTTCCCGAACGTACAGTTAGAGTTAGAATAAAGGATAGCATTGGCTTCTTAACTATTAAAGGCATTGCATCAGATGATGGAATCAGCAGATATGAGTGGGAAAAAGAGATACCCTTCAATGAAGCAAAGGAACTACTTGTACTCTGTGAGCCGATAGTTATTGATAAAACCAGGTATTTGATTGAAAATGGTGCACATACTTTTGAAGTAGATGAATTTCATGAAGATAATGAAGGACTTATTATTGCTGAAATTGAACTGAATTCAGAAAATGAAAGTTTCAATAAGCCTGACTGGATTGGTGAAGAAGTATCAGGTGATGCAAGATATTATAATGCGGCTCTATCAAAAGTACCATTCAAGAAGTGGTTGTAAAGAATTTGTTAATCATTCTTGATCAACCAGATAGTAAAGAAAAGTTAGCTTTTAGCATATAATTTTATTATATTTGCTAATGAGTTATGGAAGATGTGCCTGCATTTAACCGAAGATACTTGTCTCTGAATTGTTTGAGTCTCATTTATTAGCATTAGTTGACAATATCTAAGGTTGTCAAAGTTTAATAGTTGATGTTAGATGTCCCTTTTGATCAGATTTTCAAACTAATTATGCAGTTACCATAAAAACCAACAAAATGATATGAAGACCTCTCTACTTTTCAAATTAACGATAGGCCGGTTAAAAAGCATATTACTGCTTTTACTTATCCTTTCAGGTACAACAATTTATGCACAGGATAGAAACATTACCGGTATTATCACTGATCAGTCGACCAATGAAACTCTTCCAGGAGCCTCAGTGGTAGTAAAGGGTACCACAAAAGGTGCCACTACTGATTTAGATGGTAAATTTAATCTCACAGTTTCACCTGGTGAAAATACACTCGTCATCAGCTATATAGGGTATGAAAAGATAGAAGTGGAGATTGGCAATTTAAGAACTGTCAATGTTCAATTAGTTCCATCTGCTGCATCCCTGGAAGAAGTAGTTGTTGTAGGATATGGAAGCACAAAGGTTAAAGACCTCACTTCATCCATTACGACACTTAAAGCAGAAGATCTTGTAAAAACGCCTTCATCTCAACCACTTCAAGCATTACAAGGTAAGGTCGCCGGTTTACAAATAGTTACAATCGGTGGTCCGGGTGATTCACCAAAAATCAGAATACGAGGAATAGGATCATTTCAAAGTGAGGCACCACTATTTGTAGTTGACGGGATGTTTTTTGATAATATCGACTTCCTGAATCCATCTGATATAGCATCTATGTCAGTTATGAAAGATGCTTCCGCAGCAGCTATTTATGGTGTTAGAGCTGCCAATGGAGTTGTGTTGATTGAAACTAAGCAAGGACAATTCAACCAAAAGACCCAAATTACTTACGATGGTTATGTAGGAGCACAGATTGCACAGAATGTAGTTAAAATGGCTAATTCACAAGAATTTACTCAAATGGCAATAGAATCAGGATCACTTCCTGATCAAACATTTATACTTAATGCCATGCAGCGTTATGGACGTAGCCGCGTAAATCCAAACATCCCTGCACCAAACACTAACTGGTATGCCGAAATCATACGTCCCGCCAAGATTACCAATCATAGTCTCGACTTTTCGGGAGGTACTGAAAAGGCAAGGTACTCTTTAGGAACCAATTACTTTTTTCAGGATGGTATTATGGACACGAAGAATTTCTATCAGAGATTAAACTTAAGGTCCAAGATTGATTTGAAAGCTACCGACTGGTTATCCATCGGAGGCAATTTGATTATGAGTAACGCTGTTAAATACAATG
>JBLMZZ010000203.1:0-17404 GCA_050259095.1 Omnitrophica WOR_2 bacterium
GGTGATGAAAAACTTACCGTAGAAGTATATAATGGTACATCATGGGCTACTGCTGCAAACATTACTGCAGAAGGTGACCTGGATTGGGATCTACAGCACATTAAGATTACTAACTCAGCTAAGAACAAGGTATTCCGCGTTCGCTTTGTTGCTAATGGAGTTAACACTCTTGACATCAACAACTGGCAGATAGACAATATTCATATTTATCGTCTGTGCGCTGCTCCAACTAACCTCACAGCTTCTGTACCAGATCCTACAAATCATGGTGATCAGATTCTTCTCGAATGGGAAGCTCCTTCAACACCACAGGGTATCAGTGGATGGTTGAAATGGGATGATGGAACCAATGCAGGAAATGGTGTTGGATTAACTTCAGGTGGTACATTCCTTGCTGCTGCTCGCTTTACTCCTGAACAACTTACTGCATGGGCAGGAACTAGTCTGACTAAGATCAGAATGTTCCCATACGCTGCAACTGGTTGTACATTTGTATTGAAAGTTTGGACAGGTGCTAATGCAGGTACTCTTGTTGCCAGCCAGCCTGTTACTTTCACAAGTGATCAGTGGAATGAATTCTCACTCAATACTCCTGTTTATGTTACAGGTTCTACTGAATTATGGTTTGGTTATGAGGTAACTCATGCTGCAGGCCAATATCCTGGTGGAACAGATGCAGGACCAGCAGTTGCAGGTTATGGTGACATGATCTCTACCGACGGTTCAACATGGGATCCTATGTCAACATTTGATCTTAACTACAACTGGAATATTGAAGGCTTTGTTGAAACACTTGACGGTGCTACACAATTACTGCAACCTATTGTTAACAATACAGTTTACAATAACTCATCAAGCACATTAGCTATGAGTCCTGTAACCAACGTTAACAATCCAAATGCAACTGTAGCAACAACAACTACTTCATCAAGTCGTGAATTAACCGGCTATAATGTCTATCGTGAAGATGCTTTCGTTGCAACAACAACTGAAACTTCTTATTTAGATACAGATCCTACTATTTCTATCTTAGGTGCAGAATACTGCTACAAAGTAACTGCTGTTTATGAAGACTGTGAATCAGACTTTAGTAACACAGACTGTGAAACAGTAGTAGATGCTCAAAACATTGAACTAGGTGCAGTTAATGTTTATCCTAACCCGTCGAACAATGTAGTTAACATTGAAGTTACAAACGACATCAGCCAGGTAGTTATTTATAACTATGCAGGTCAGATTGTTTATCAGCAAATGGTAACTAAGGATAAGAATATCCAGATCGACGTACGCAATTACAATGCAGGCGCTTACTTAGTTAAATTTATAACCAGGTCAGGTGAAAGTTTTGCAAAGAAAGTTGCAGTAACCAAATAATCGTAAAACGATGAATTAATATCGTAAATCGATTTTATAAAAAAGAGCTCCGGTTTCCCGGGGCTCTTTTTTTTGGTGTACCATAATGATTGAAACTTGGATGTGAAGATGTTTTATAGCTTTGCTTTACAGCTTGAAGATGAAAGTCCCGGAGGGGAGGACCTCAAAGCCCTCATTTATGAAACATAACCTTCAATGAGTGGATTAAGGGACTTGATACTAGTGGGGATAGTATCTTGGCTATACTGAAGTTTTGTATTAATTTGTTCCATTCGCTGACCCCTGCTTAATAATTTAAAAGTGAAAGTGTTATTTGAGAGGATTATTAGGCCCTCATTTTATGAAACATCACCCTAAATGACTAGGATTAGAACCCTGATAATGCTGGTCATAATATCTTGTTCCATGCATAATAACTTAAAGGTGAAAGTGTTTTTTGAGAGGATTATTAGGCCCCCATTTATGAAACATCACCCTAAATGAATGGGATAGGGAAATTCATATTCGTGTTTAGCATCTTGGTTGGGTTGATGCAAAGCTTAATAAATTGAAGGTGAAAGGGAATTATAATAATACAAGTTTTCTATTGATGAGGGTTATGTTGTTATTTTGGGTAAGGTCATTGATAATGTTATTTACTGAGGTAAATCATTCGAAAAGACGCAAAAAAATAAGACTGTTCCATTAAGAAACAGTCTTTGCGCGAAAACCATATGAAATATGGTCGGGGGGATCGCATAATCATTAATGTCTAAATGTGCGAAAAGTAATTTTAAAATGGTGTACACTCAAGTTCTTCTCTCGATCTGTTATTTCTTGGAGAGAATCCAAATCCTAAATTCTTATTTTTCATGATCTTAAAATCATCAAGCTCAAATGTTACTGTTATTTCATGGGATGCACCGGTTCCCGGTCTGATTTCAGTTAATACAAAATCATAAGAGTAATTAATTTTCATTCTGGTCTTTTCAGTTATTGATGCATTAATACCCAAAACAAATATCAGGTCATTTGATTTAATAAGTTCAGTTGATCTATTTCGGAACCAAACACCTGAATAAATGGAAGATTTAAGTATGTTCAAGCCAATGGCATAGGTTCTAAAATCTGCTTGAGATTCATAGATGAATCCAGGATTAAACTTGAAATTACTTGACTTTTCATTCCTTTTAAAATAAGGACCACCTTGATTTGCATCAATTTCAAATACTAAGTCACCTGTAATAGCTAATTTTCTTGGTAACGGTGAAGTGAGTGAAAGGAATGATTCATTAGGTCTGAATAAATGATGAACTGCTAATCCAAAAGTACCCATTATATTGCTGAAAGTACTGCTTGTCTCACTAAAACGAAAAACACCACCGGCACTAAAGTCGGGATAGAAGATGCTACCTCCACTCGGAGGAAGGAAATTAGATTCATATATATTACCATAAACCGGATCAAGTTGATCGGTAAAAACTAAATTATCCCAGTTGATTGTTTTTTGAACGAAAGAAGTGAGGATGCCAACCTGACTAACCATGTTCTCCTGCAGATTGATTCTTACAGATGTTGACACTCCAATCATTGAAGTTTTAAGATACCCTGTTCCTGCATTATCATTCATTACCATTAGTCCTAATCCGCCTGATCCGGGTATGTCCCTTTCGGCAAAGTCCATACTAAAATTGTAATTTCTTAAATCACCCGGTAAATGTGACCATTGATCCCTGATAGCTAATCGGGCTCTTAAACCTGGTGAAAGACCCACAACCGCAGGATTATAATAGGTTGGATTGTTGTAAAACTGTGAGAACAAGGGATCTTGCGAATAAGCTTTGTTCACAAATAGCAGTGAAAAAAGCAAAAGTAATGTTATATATATCTTCATTTTTCTTTCTTTTCTTGGGGGTTTAAATCATTACCTTATCAAATGAACCATTCCAAATGGTTTGCCTGCAATATTGTCACTTACACCAACACTGGAACCATCCCAGATACTTCCATCTTTAAATACTGCTGCTGCTTTCCACATATAGGTATCCTGCGGCAACAAATTATTATTGTACGACCCATCCCAACCTTCAACGGGAGAACCATTTTCATCCAGTTTATTTGTTGACCAGAGAAGATTACCCCAGGTGTCATATACTTCAAGTAAATAACTTCTAAGATTTACTCCTACAGGTTTAAAGAGTCGGACTTCGGCATTAGGATTATTAGGTGAGAATGCATTTGGTATCCAAAGCCCCTTAAACATCATTGAATAATTAATTGTAAGAGTATCCGGACATTCAAATTCATTGAGCGAAATGAGACTAATTGCGTATTCACCTTCATCAGTGAAAGTTACAATGGGGTCTGTTTCTAAGGAAGCTGTACCTGTACCGAAGTACCAGTAATATTCATTTGCTCCCACTGAAGCATTAGTAAGCATTAGTCTTCCCTGAACATTCTCATAGTTTTCAGTGATACTGAAAGCACTTGTTGGTTTTGGGTATACTGTAAGTTCCTTAGAAACTGTGTCAGCACATCCATTTCCATTAACAACCATCAATTCAACTTCATAATTCCCGGCTTTCTCAAAGATGAACTTTGGATTCTGAACACCGGCAAGGCCTAGCATATTTAAAGAATCCTTAAACATCCACCACCATTGTGAAAGTCCTGAATCCACGCTGTCACTTAAATCAGTAAATTGAGTCGTATTATTCTGGCATGACAAGCTGAAACTGAAGTTGGCATTTGGAAAGTTATGTACATCAACTTGTTTGGAAATAGTATCCGAACAACCAAATGTATTTACTACTATCAATGTAGGGTGATATGTACCGCTTATGGGGTATTTATAAGTAGGATTAGCCAGAGTAGAACTGTCAGTTACAGACGACTCATCTCCAAAATCCCAGGACCACGATTTAATTTGAGATTGAATTACCTGAGATTGATCAGTAAATAGAGTTGGAGAATTAATACAAACATCTGATGCACTGAATTCGGCGGCAGGAGCTGCAAATATCATTACTGATCGAGTGATTGTATCAGAAACTGCTATTCCTGAAATTACTGTAGTAACTATAAGAGAAACATCATAGGCGCCATAAGTTGCAAAATAGTGTTCCACCGTTGGTTGATACGTTGAATAACTAATAGAATTTCCATCACCAAAATACCAGTTCCAACTACTGATCGGATTACCACAAACAGAATTATCTGCAAACGTAAAGGTGTTCTTTTCACAGATACTGTTACTAATTGGTTCAAATCCAGCCATTATACAAGGCAATTTATCAATGTCCAGCGAATAGGAATTGCGACATCCCTGATTTGTAATGGTAGTTAGAGTAACCTTGAATGTTCCGGTTAAAGAATAGAAATGTGATGTATTTGCAGGGGAACTATGTAAAGTATCAATAGTTCCATCACCATAATTCCAAATCCAGGTATTAATGGTATTACCATTTGCATTTGATAAATCGGTAAAGTAAAGCGTACTATCACATGATCCTGCGGTAAAACGAAATTCGGGTAGTGGGAGAGGCCTTATAATTACATTTGAATAAATAGTTGTTTCACAGTTATTTTCATCTTTTGCAGTTAATGATACCATGAAAGAACCTGTATTTGCAAAATAATGAACCGGATTTTTCATAATGGAAGTATTGAAATAACCTGATCCAGGGTCATCAAAGTTCCAGGCAAAAGAAACAAGTGAATCGTTTGCAGGTGCAATGAGCAGAGGAGCAAAATATGTTGAATCTCCATAACAAGTTGAATTCTGTGCTATTTGAACAGACAGTCCTGCAGGAACACATACTTTTTGATCGGTTGTATCAGAACAGCCAAGGAGATCTTGAATGATTAATTGCACATTGTAGCAACTATCAAGATCAGTAAATGTATGTTGTGGGTTCTGTAGATTGGAATAATAATTTGGTTCAAATTGCCAGGTCCATGATTGTATCGCACCCAAATTTGAAGTTGATTCATCCCTGAAAACGACATTTCCATTATCACAGGCATTGGTTATATATGAGTAGGAAGCAGCAGGGCCGGGGACAACTTCAATTGTCTTAAAGGTTGTTTTACTACATCCGGAAGCGCTTGTTACTGTTAGAGTAACATCATATAATCCTGTTTGTCTATAGAGATGCACCGGGTTTTGAAGATTTGAAGTATCAGTACCGGGAACTGCATTGGCATCACCAAATGACCATCCCCACGAAACAATAGGCTCTCCGGTTAATACATAAGAATGATCACTGAAAGAAGTCAAATTGCCTGAACAGGTGCTTGATGCAGTAAATGCTGCTACAGGTAATGTAGCAATATTGAGTAATTCGCTTGTTGAACTTGAACATCCATCTAAATTTGAAACTGTTAAGGTTACATTATAAGAACCACTCATTCCATAAGTATGAACCGGATTAATCAAATTTGAAGCCGGACTACCATCACCAAAGTCCCATGACCAAAATACAATCTCAGCTATATTCATAATTGTAGCATCGGGTTCAAAAGATACAGGTTGTAATTCGCAACTTGTGAAATAGTTAAATGCAACTGCCGACGGAGTAGTAATGGTAACTTGTTTGGTTATGCTGTCATAACATCCTGAAACATTCATTGAAATGAGGGCCACCGTAAAGGTACCCGATGAACTGAAAGTATGAAGTGGATTTTGCTCATTTGAAGTATTTGCTGTGCCTGAAGCAGGATCACCAAAATCCCAATGCCATTGAATGATAGGAGCTCCTCCATTTAATGCTGTTACATCTGTAAATTGAACAGGCGTTTCCCGACAACCTGCTTCATATACAAAATCTGCTGTAGGTCCGGGAACTATAGTGATAGTATTTGCTGTAACAGCATCACATCCATATAGATTAGTTACTGTTAGTGATACGGAATAATTACCTGAATTCACATAGGCATGTGTAACATCGGGATTTGTAGGAGTATTTACTGTAGTTGAAGTGCCATCCCCAAAGTCCCATAGCCATGATGTTATTGGACTACCGGGAGCGCTTGACATATCAGTGAAGGTTACATCATTACCTGAACAACCTGGAGTGGTGTATGTAAACATAGATGAAGGTCCCTGAATTACATTAACCGTATGACTAACTGAAGCTGAACAGCCGGAGAAGTCAGTTATTGTTAGTGAAACATTATAATTCCCTGTGAGAGTATAAATATGTGCAGGATCAGGACTTATAGATGTGGCACCATCTCCAAAATTCCACAACCAACTGCTGGTATTACTTATATTTATAAATGTTGAGCTTATAAAGTTTACTGTATCATTTGCACATCCGTTGGTTGAAATAAAATCAACAACAGGAGGGGGATTTACTGTAATTGTTCTTGTTATAGTGTCACTACAACTATTTGAAGTTGTAATATTTAAGAGTATAATGTAAGTGCCGGGTACTGAATAAATATGAGTAGGATTTTGAAGAGTTGAATTATTACCGGTACCTGAACCAGGATCTCCAAAGTTCCAATCCCAATTAATGATTTGCCCCCCTCCGTTTGGTTGAGACAGATCATTAAAAACTACCGGTTGACCAAAGCATGTGCTCGAGTAATTAAAATTGGCAACAGGATTTGGTATTACATTCACCATTCTTGTTACTGTGTGCTCGCAACCTAGTGAAGTAATCACATGTAAGCTTACATTGTAATTGCCGGGTAAATTATAAAGATGAGTTACATCAGGATCATTTGGGAAATTAATAATTGACGTATTCCCATCACCAAAATCCCATTCCCAGGTATTAATATACCCTTGTACACTGGAGGAAAGGTCAGTAAACTGCATTTCTGTCTGTAAACAGTTAGGTTCTGAAAAGCCAAAATATGCAATTGGACCACCATTAATATTGACAATATTGGATATTGAATTAATACATCCTGCAGTGTCAGTGATCATTAAGGTGACTGTATAAGCTCCCTGAACAGTATAAGCATGTTGAGGATCTTGTAAAGTAGATTGTCCACCATCACCAAAATTCCACAAATAACCTGCTATTGTATTGACATTTACAACAGAGGGATCAGTGAAAAAACTAGTCAATGTATTCACACAACTAGCTTGCCAGGTAAATGCTACTGGTGGAGCAACCCCTGCGGTGATTGTCTTTGTGATTGTATCACTACAATTGTTAAAGTTAGTAATATATAGAGTAACAATGTAGGTACCTGGTGCGCTGTAAACATGCTGTGGATTAGCAAGATTTGAATAATTGAAAATACCTGATGCAGGGTCTCCAAAATCCCAGTTGCGACTTGCAATGTTGCCTGCACCATTAGGAGAAGAGGCATCCTGAAAATCAACTATCATATCCTGGCATGATGAACTATAAAAGAAATTAGCAATAGGATTAGGAGTAATGCTTATTTGATTTGAATAGGAGTTATCACATCCAAATGAATTTGTTACTGTTAGTGATACTTCATAAATGCCGGTAGATGCATATATATGTGTCAAGTTAGGATCATTAGGAAAAACAACTGTTTCTTCCGGAGAGCCATCACCAAAATTCCACACCCATTGAGAGATATAGCCGTTTTCTGTTGATGAAAGATTCAGGAATTGTGTTTCACTGCCAAAACAATTAGGTGTTTGAATACCGAACATTGAAATGGGCAGACTATTGATTTGAACAATATGTGAAACAATTGTTTGGGTACCTAATGTGTCTGTTGCAGTTAGTGTTACAGTATAAGAACCTGTTGCAGGGAAAGTATGAACAGGATTTATGATGTTTGAATAAAATCCATCACCAAAATTCCAGTTCCATACAGCAATAGAATTAATTGGTGTCAGAATCTCCTGTACAATGAAATTAGTAGGTTCATCTTCACATAAACCTTCCCATGTAAAATCTAACTGAGGACTTTGGTCTATGGTAATTACCATCTGGTCACTGAAATTACCGCAACCATTATTACTTTCCGCAGTCAATATCAAGGTTACTAAACCATTAGCAATATCAGCTGCACTTGGTTGGTATGTTGGAGTAAGGGTTGTAATATTGGTAAAAGTTCCTGTTCCTGTTGAAGTCCATGTATAACTAATTGCGTTGTTCACAAATGCTCCAGATACTGTATATGAACAAGTCTGACAAATTGATGCATCAGGGCCAGCTTCTACAGTTGCAGAAGGTACAATTGTTAGTGTCTGTGAATCTGAAATATCAGCACATGGAGGGTTAGAGGCAACCACACTTAAAATAACACTACCAGCTAAAATATCTAATTGACTTGGTATATAAGTTGGAGTTAATGTATTCCCGCTAATGAAGATGCCAGATCCGGATGTTGACCATATTATACCTGAGTAGTTTGAGGCAATAGCATCAGTAATATTATATTGTTCACCCTGACAAATAGTACCGTCAACACCGGCAAATGCCTGAGGTTCCTTATTAATTGTAAGATTTAAAACATCAGTACCATTTCCATTACAAGGAACTGCTGACTGACCTGTTAAAGTTAATTGAACATTACCTGTAGCGATGTCTGAAAGCCCGGGAGTATAAACAGGATTAACAGTTGTTGGATCACTGAATGTTCCTGAGCCTGAAGTTGACCATAACACTGAACTGTACATAGAAGCTGAAGCTCCGGATAAATTAAAACTGCTTCCTTCACAAGTAGAACCGTCAGGTCCTGCATTAACCATAACTTCGGGTTGAAGAGTTAATATCATAAAATCAGTTGACAAAGGACAGGCAGCATTCGATGCTTCTAATGTGAGTGTTACACTCCCAATAGTTACATCAGTATTTGAAGGAAAATAAGTTGGATTTAATGTGTTCGAATTAATCCATGAACCTGTACCTGAACTGCTCCACTGAACGGATGTATAATTTGTTGCAGTAGCTGTTGTAATCATAAATTGTGAACCGGCACAAGTGGCTTCATCTATTCCGGCATTGGCTATAGGAGCTGCATGAATATTGAGTCTTTTATTTATTATAACCTGTTCATCACATGGACTTATTGGATATACAGTCAATGTAAGGATTACATAACCTGCTGCAAGATCACCTGCACCCGGTAAATAAATAGGTGCTAAGCTTGATGTATTATTTAGTATTCCTGATCCTGATGAAACTGTCCAGTCAAAACCTGAATAACCTGAAGCAGTTATACCTGAAATAATCGTAGGTTCAAAGCATATTTCCTGATCTCCTCCATTATTTGCAATAGCAGCAGGAATAATTGATAAGATCATATTGTCTGATATATCCTGACATCCATAACCTGTTAGAGTTAATACCACACTTCCATTCAGTAAATCATTTTGAGAGGGAATATAAGTTGGGTTTATTAGAGCAGGATTATTAAATGATCCTGAACCTGAAGATGTCCAATATACATTGTTACAGTTTACTGCAACAGAACCGGTAATTGTGAAGTTATCCGATGAACAAGTACTAGCATCAGGTCCTGCATTTATCAGGGGAAGTTGTAGGACTTGAACAGTGATTATGTTTGAAGAAGCTGAAGTACAACCATTCTGGTCAATTACCTGTACATAATAATCACCTGCAATTCCAACTGTTATATATTGTGCAGTTGAACCATCCGACCATAAGTACCCTCCATAACCAGCAGGAGCTGTTAAGGTAACTGTTTGGCCAAAACAAAGAACTGTTGGCCCATTTGCATTGATTACAGGAGCTGGTGGCAAAGGATATGCGGTAACTGATATTGTTGCAGATGGTAAACTAATACAACCAATATTATCAGTAACTATTACGGAATAATCACCCGATGCAGTAACAGTAATGCTTTGAGTGGTTGCTCCGGTATTCCATAAATATGAGGCAAAACCTGACTCTGCTGTTAAAACAACTGATTGACCTTCACAAATAACAGTAGATCCATTTATAGTAACATCAGGACTTTCAAGTGCACTTACATTTACTGTTATTTCATTTGAAGGTAAGCTGTTACAACCTGAATTATCGGTTACAGTTACTGAATAAGTACCTGATTGTGTAACTGTAATATTTTGAGTAGTCATTCCATTTG
The DNA here is from genome assembly GCA_050259095.1 of Omnitrophica WOR_2 bacterium. GTDB lineage: Bacteria > Bacteroidota > Bacteroidia > Bacteroidales > Lentimicrobiaceae > Lentimicrobium. The sequence continues at coordinate 10,405 of JBLMZZ010000203.1, forward strand.
ACCAGAGATAAGAAGCGAATCCAGGAGTTGCTGAAAGAATTACACTACCCCCCTGGCAAAAACTTACTGGACCAAGTGCTGTAATTACAGGTTGAGAAGGGGCAGGAAGTATATTTATCTGTAAAACAGAAGGAGCACTTGTTCCACAGCTATTTTCAGTACTTACTGTTATGTTCCCGGTTAATCCGATAGAACCAAAGTTAACGAGAATTGATTCTGTATTGTCACCTGCCACAATGGTTGCACCAACCGGTACCGTCCAAATATAATTTAATACATCGGGTAAGGGTAGAATTGAGTAAGCCACATCAGTTGAATTTCCACAAACCTCATCTGGTCCGGTAATTACACCGGGAATAGGAGGTGCTAAAGATACTGTGACTGAAAGTGTACCTGAATTTCCTGATCCACATGAACTTGATGGAGTAACTGTAATGTTTCCTGAGGTTGCAGATATGCTAAAATCAACGGTTATTGATGCTGTATTATCACCTGAAATAATGGTTGCACCATTTGGTAATGCCCAAGTATATGAGTTCGTATAAGGAAGAGGAGGAATTACTGAATACACTATTCCCTGTTGACCGGCACATACTTCTGTAGGTCCTGTTATTGTTGGGGTACCAACAGGTTGTGAACTTATCGTTAAAGTCATGAAATCGGTCGATGTATTGAAACAAGGAACACTGCCTGTTGTAGTTATCACTAACATTACAGAACCTGCAATTCTATCGCCATTTGATGGGATATAAGTAGGAGTCAAAGTATTAGCATTAAGTAGTGCACCACTTCCTGTTGACGCCCAACTAATTGATGTTGCACCAGGTGCACTTGCACCCGTAACTATGAAATTTTGTCCGAAACATATTTCTGCATCAGGCCCAGCATCAGCTGATGTTTCATTTACAAATGAAAGGAGCATTTCATCATAAGAAGTCGAAGAACAAGGACTCTCGGGGATTGCCAGTATTGATAAAATTACACTGCCTGAAGTGTAATCATCAGGTGAAGGGATGTAAGTTGGTGCGAGTGTATTACCTCCAACAAATATTCCACTGCCCGAAGTAGTCCATGACACAGTTGAATAGTTTGTTGCTGAGGCATTCAGTATAGTATAATTATCGCCAACACATATTTGAGCATCTGATCCGGCATTTGCAGTTGCCGGGGCTGATATCTCAAGTAGCATGTCATCAGAAATTATATCAAAGCATGGAGCGCTACCTTGAACAAGCATAGTAAGAATAGCATATCCTAATGTTACATCATTGGCACCTGGAGTATAAGTTGGATTAAGTGTATTTTGATTTACAAAAGTTCCGGTACCTGAGCTAGACCATGAAATCGTTGTAGCTTGACTTGCTGATGATGTTGTTACAGTAAAGGGACTTGTTCCGCAGGTGGCACCATCAAAACCTGCATCAGCAGATACTGCCTGTCCGATAGTTAATGTCATTTGATCAACTACCTGACTTACACAAGGTGATAAACTGTTAACAGTTAAAGTAAGTGTAACTGCTCCGACTGTAAGATCCTGAAGGCTGGGTGTGTAAACAGTGTTGACAACACTTGGATTACTGAAAGTGCCTGTTCCTGTAGTTGTCCAATTTAGGGATGAATAATTTTGAGCTGTTGCCTGAGAGAGTAGATATGAATTAGTGCAAATCGTTTCATCAGGGCCTGCATTAGCCACTGGCAGAGGTGCAAGAGTAAGAATCATATCATCGGATCTGACCGAACTGCAAGGAGCAACTCCTGTCACTGAAAGAGTCAATATTACCTGTCCGGCGGCAATATCTGCAACACTTGGTGTATAAGCTGGGTTGAGTGCAGTTGAATTACTGAAAACACCGGTACCGCTGGTTGACCATAATAAGGTAACATAGTTTGTTGCTGAAGCAGTAGTAAGAATTATATTTTGATTTTCACATACAGTTATATCAGTACCTGCAGAAATAACAGGTCCCTGCTGTAGATTGAGAATCATAAAATCAGTTACTTCACCTGAACATGGAGTATTTGGAATTGCATGCAGTGTAAGCGTAACCTGCCCAGTTAAGATATCTCCCTGCGAAGGAATATATACAGGTGATACACTGGAATTACCTTGTATTACACCAGTACCATTGTGAGTCCAGTAAAGTGAACTATAATTGATTGCTGTTGCACTTGTAATTTGAACAGGGTAAGTTCCACATGATAGCATATCAACACCTGCTGAAATTACGGGATAAGTATTGAAGAAAAGAACCATTTGATCAGTTGCAGTCAGATTACATAGATTATATCCGGTTGCTGTTAAAGAAAGTGTAACAAATCCTGCTGCAAAGTCAGAAGCACTAGGGTAATAGGTTGGATTTACATCTGATGAATTTGAAAATGAACCGGTTCCTGATGTTACCCATGTAATGATTGTATAGTTTGTTGCACTGGCATCAGCTATGGTATAACTTGTATTTCCACAGGTTGAAGCGTCTTGACCTGCAAACACTGTCGGTACAGGTGTGAATGTCAACACCATTTGATCACTTACTACTGCTGAACACGGTGGAATACCCACTGCTGTTAGTGTTAAAGTTACATTACCAGCTGCAACGTCATTTACACTAGCTATATAGGTTGCATTTACTGAATTCCCATTAATAAAATTACCAGAGCCTGATGTTGACCATTGAAGACTTCCATAGCTATCTGCATCAGCTGAAACAAGTGTGTATATATTATCGCATGATAGTTTATCACTACCTGCATCAACAAAAGGATTCTTATTAATGGTGATGATTACATAATCTGAAGTACTTGATGTGCATGTACCTATTGGATAAGCAGTAAGGGTAATAGTTACACTTCCTGTTAGAATATCATTGGTGCCAGGGAAGTATGTGGGTGTTAGGGTCCCGCTATTTGCAAAAGTTCCATCACCTGAGCTTGCCCAGCTAAAGGAATTACTATTTATAACTGTCCCATTTAAGGTTACAGATGAATTTTCACAGATTGTTGCATTAGGTCCTGCTTCTGCCATTGGAGTATGGAAGAATGTAAGAGTCATTTGATCATTATCGGTAGTGATGCAAGGAGCAGCAGATGAAGCTGTGAGTGAAAGTACCACTGAACCATTAACGAAATCTGCAAGACTCGGTGTATAAAGTGCATAAAGAGTATTCTGGAATGCAAAAGTCCCACTTCCTGAAGTTGTCCAATTAAGACTGCCATAATTTGTAGCAGTAGCGGTGGTTATCTGAAAGGTAGAACCTTCACAAATTGATGCATCAATACCGGCATCTGCTACTGGTAGGCCCGGTAAAGTAAGTTTCATAAAATCCACTGCCTGAGCATTACAAGGTGATTGGCCCTGAACTGTTATGAAAAGATTCACATACCCGTTCATTATATCCTGTGCTGAAGCTGTGTAGGTTGGCGTGAGTGTTGTTGGATTCAAAAAGATACCTGTACCACTTGAGGTCCATACTATAGAACTGTAATTTGTTGCTGAAGCTCCATTAACTAAATAAGTTCCATCACAACTGGTATTATCAAAACCTGCATTTGCAACAGGCAGAGGAATGATTGATAGAATAAGATTGTCGCTTACAGAACTTACACAAGGGCTTAAAGGATTTATGGTTAATGTTAAAATGACTGATCCATTTAACACATCTCCACTACTTGGAATGTAAGTTACATTTACATTATTTGGGTTGGTAAAGGTTCCTGATCCTGAGGTTGTCCAGCTAACCGATGAGTAATTTTGTGCAGATGCACCAGTAATAGATACCGGATCAGTATTGCAAACTGAAATATTATTACCAGCATTCACAACTGGCAATGCGACGATGGTTAATTGATGAGTATCTGTTATTATTTGGTTGCAAGGTGCATTACCGGTGGCTGACATTGTAAGTATAACTGAACCAATTAATGCATCACTGTGTGAAGGAGTGTATGATGGAGTTAGTGATGCAGCATTAGTTAATGACCCTGTTCCGTTTGAAGTCCACAGAATTGTATTATAATTTTGAGCAGTTGCATCATTTATAGTATATGTGGAATTCTCGCAAACAGTACCTGCAGTACCTGCTTCAATAGTTGGTGAACTTACAATAGTTAGAGTTCTGCTGGCTGAAGATGAAAGATTACAATTAGGATCTCCAAAAGCAGTTAAAGTTAATATTACTGAACCACTTGCAACATCACCAAGGCTGGGAAGATAGGTTGTGTTAATTGAATTTGCACTGGAAAAAGAGCCGGTGCCACTGGTAGTCCATAATACAGTTGAATAGTTAATAACCTGAGCATCATTAATTGTAAATGGTGTTGCATTGCAAATTACTCCATCAACACCTGCATTAACAGCAGGAATGCGTGATATATTAACAATTTTTGTTGAAGTTGCCGGTACTGAACATGGAGGCAAAGGATTAGCTGTTAAAGTAAGCATCACTATTCCGGCATTTATATCTGCCGCACTTGGAACATAGGTAGGCGATAAAGTTCCATTATTAGCAAAGGTACCTGATCCAGAAGTAGTCCAATTCACTGAAGTAAAATTATTCCCGGTTGCATCCGTAATCAGTAGGGAAGAACCTTCACAAACAACTGAAGGTGTTCCTGCATTGGCATTTGGTTCTGAATTGAGATATAGTACCATCTCGTCAGTATCGGGAATAGTCAAACAATCTCCTGTGCCATAAGCTGTCAAAGTTAATGTCACATTTCCTGCTGCCAGATCCGCCAGACTTGGATTATAAATAGCATTCAAACTTCCGGCATTCAAAAAAGTGCCTGTTCCACTACTACTCCAAACAACTGATGAAAACAGTGTAGCTGAACCTAATGTAGTATACGGATTTGTTGAGCAGCTCACAGCATCCGGACCTGCATTTGCTGTTGCTCCTTCACTAATTAGTATTACAACCTGATCTGAAACAGTGTTAGTACATGGCGCAATTGGTGTAACTGTTAAAGTTAGTACAGAACTACCTGAACTTATATTACTTTGTCCTGGGAAATATAATGAAGTTAAACTATTGGGGTCTGAAAATGTACCATTACCCGTGGAAGTCCAAACTATAGAAGAGTAGTTTTGCGCAAAACCATTAAGATAAACCGGGCCATAATTACATATTCTTACATCTTCACCGGCATCTACAACAGGTTGCTGTATTATTGATACAGAAACTGGACCACCAACAATAGTTCCCTGACAATTATTAAAGTCATAAACATCAATACCGGTGTAAGTACCGGATGTCCCTGTTGTTAAAGTATAGGGACTTGTCATGACATTTAGTATCTGTGGTTGGACAATACCATTAATCGCATATGTAATCCGCCAGGGTGGCATGCCTCCTATAATATGGAATTGCACATTTGTTGTGGAACCCTGACATACAGTACCACCACCTGTCAATGACATTGAAGGAATAATGCTGCAAGGCTGAGCTGATATTTGTGAGAAAACTGACAAACCGAGAATGATAATAATGCAGTTAATCAATCTTCTATTGAGAATTGTAAAAAGGATCTTCATAAGCGCTTTTTTCTAATACCACGTCAAAAGGACACATCTAACTTCCCGGGATACAGGGATGTAATGATTAATAAAAATTTTGGCAATAGGTAATAGAAAAATGTTAAGAAATTTTACCTTCCAAAATGAAATAATTTCTCACGTTTTATAAAGCATTAAAAAACAAACTACTATAAAATGCGAGTTGTAAAATAATTTACTAAAGGCTAGTTTACTATTATAGCGCCACAGCAGAAAAGAACTTTCAAATTATTATGCTGTTTAATTTAGCCACCATCAATTTTGTAGGATTCATCTGGCACTAAAAGCGTATTTTTGTCAATTCTAATTATCAAAACATTAAATGCTTTCAGTTAACAATCTATCAATATACTTTTCGGGTAAATTCCTTTTTGATAATGTTTCATTTCTAATAAATGAACGTGATAGGGTAGGCCTGGTTGGGAAGAATGGAGCAGGGAAAACCACTTTATTAAGAATAATTAATGGAGAACAAATTCCCGAATCAGGAACAATCTCAAAGAAGAATGATCTTACAATCGGATATCTTCCTCAGGATATGATAAGTACCGGTGAAGATACAATATTCAATGAGGCTCTTAAAGCTTTCGATCAAGCACTGGCCATAAAACATGAAGCTGATAATCTTCAAGAAGAACTTACAATCAGAGAAGATTACCACTCAGAAGAATACATGAAACTGATTCAGCGATTAAATGATTGTAATGAGCACTTCTCTTTACTGGGTGGGCATTCAATGGAAGGTGATACCGAAAAAGTACTTATAGGACTTGGTTTTCGTCCTTCTGATTTTAATCGTAAGATTACTGAGTTCAGTGGAGGATGGAAAATGAGAGTTGAACTCTCTAAGCTTTTGCTCAGAAAACCTGATCTGCTTTTGCTTGACGAACCAACAAATCACCTTGACATAGAATCAATTCAGTGGTTAGAAGATTATCTTCAGAATTTTAACGGCGCTGTAGTACTTGTTTCTCACGACCGCGCTTTCCTTGACAATGTTACAAATCGCACTATTGAAATTACACTTGGTAAAATATACGATTTTAAATGTTCATACTCTGAGTATTTTATTCAAAGAGCTGAAATCCTTGAGCAACAACTGGCTGCATATACTAATCAGCAAAAACAAATAGCTGATATTGAAAGATTTATTGAGCGATTTAGATATAAATCAACGAAATCCCGTCAGGTACAATCAAGAGTAAAAATGCTGGAAAAGGTTGACAGGATTGAGGTCGAAAACTTCGATAAGAGTGCTATCCACTTTAAATTTCCACCGGCACCTCCATCAGGGAAGATAGTTATTGAAGCTGATAATCTTGCTAAACATTATGGTAACAAGATGATCTTCTCAAATGTAAATTATGTAATACAGAAAAATGATTTTATTGCTTTTGTTGGCAAGAATGGTGAAGGTAAAACTACCATGGCAAAAGTAATAGTTGAAAA
>JBLMZZ010000204.1:0-4645 GCA_050259095.1 Omnitrophica WOR_2 bacterium
CGGACGTGGTACTCCCCCTGAAGGTGATGATAAAATTATTGAAATCAAACCGTCTTCTACCAATTCGATAAGCAAACCAGATAAAACAACCGGATTAAATATTTATCCTAATCCTGCAAAAGGTAAGTTAAGAGCAGATATAAATACTGATTATCAGAATGGATTTTTCAGTATCTATGATTTGATGGGAAATCTAAAGATAAAAGGAAACAATTCGCAGCTTTCACAAGGCATTGATGTGTCAAATCTTAGTTCGGGACTTTACAATATCCAGATACATAACGGCACTAAGTATGCATCAGCCTCGTTAGTAATATTATGATACTGATCAATCACTGCAAAAATCTGCATCATTAACATTTTACTCACTCAGAAACGAGTGCTGTTGAGAGATTGTGCCTGTTACCTTTTCTAATTGCCTGATAGATAATTTCGTTGATATCAGTCCGGATATTTAGTTTAGTAATTTTTGTGTTTTCTGCATCAGGATATACCCGGTTGCTGAGAAACACATAAACAAGATCTTCGGTAGGATCAACCCAAACGTAAGTACCTGTAAATCCACTATGACCATAACTTTCTGGTGATGCTGATTCACATGCAGGACTAGGCTCCCCGGGTTTTAAAGCAGGTTTATCAAAGCCGGCACCTCTCCTGTTATCTCTGTTTGGAAATTGAACAGCAGTGAATTCTTTAATAGTAGTTGAATCAATGTATGTGTTACCACCATACGTGCCATTTTGAATTAACATCTGCATTAAAATTCCTACATCGAGTGCATCTGAAAACAATCCGGCATTTCCTGCCACACCGTTTAAGAGAGCAGCTGTTTGATCATGTACATCTCCCTGGATAAGCTGACGTCTGAACGTTTTATCTAATTCAGTAGGAGCAATTCTTGACATTGGAAACCTGTTTCTGGGATTAAAACCCATAGTCGGCAATCCTAACTTATGGTAATAATTCTCATCAAGATAATGACTGAATGGAACATCCGTCAATCTTTCAAAGCTCTTGGCAAGCAAGATAAAGCCTAAATCGCTATATCTATATCCCTTTTTAGCCAATAAGGGTGATTTTATAATTGAATCAATAATGAAATCAGGTAAATCAGCCCTTCCATATAATCCGTCGGCTATTCTATTCGGATAATTAAGGCTGTAGTGTCGGGCAAGCATTTCACTAAAAGGCTTAGTAGTATCAGTATTTAGATTCTGATAAAATGGAATAAACGATTGTAGTCTTGCCTCATGAGTCATAAACTCACGGATAGTGAAATCCTTTTTATTTGATTTTTTAAGAGGTGGATAATAAAAGCTTAACTTTTTGTCGAGGTTAATGATCTTATCTTCACTCAATTTCATAGCCATCATGGTTGTGGCAAGAACCTTTGTAAGAGAGGCCAAATCAAAGATATCATCATTCTTTAGCGGAATATAACTTCCATATATTTGTGATCCATATGCCTTGTTTATAATTACTCTCCCATTTTTAATAACCACTATTTGAGCTCCCGGAAACACTTTTTGATCAATAGCATTGTACACAATTGAATCGATCGGCAAAAGATCGTTAGATGCTATGAGGACTTCTTCGGGCAATCCAAAAGAAACACGAATAACTTCTTTGCTATCTACACCATCACCAACTTTGAACAAGGAGTTTGCCGAAACCGGAAGCCTTCCATCAATGGTTCTTCCTCCAAATATAGCCTGAGCTGTAAGCTCCTGCATCAAGGCATTATCCTGATAAGAAACCAGTAAACCTTCAAGCGAAACAGTATTTTTAAAGAAGCCAAGTGAATAAGGACTTGCAAATAAATTCAAAATTGTCTGCTTTTTACTTGCAAGAGAATCTATAAAGCCTGCGGCCTGCTGCGTAATATTAAAACGTTTTTGTGGCAGATCACTTGAACGTACAAATGCTGCAATAACAAGATTGTAAGGTTCAATCAGACAGCTTATTGAATCGAGTTGAGCTTTAGTGAACTCTTTTGGGAGATTAAAATGTGTTACAGGTGCATATTTCGACAACATTGACTGAAAGGGAGTAATTGTTGTATCACCTATTATAAGGCTGGCAATAGCAAGAGTATCAATGTTTCTTACAGGGATACGGTTGTTTTGATTACGAAGCATTGTAATTGCCCGCTCATTCGACTTTAAAATAGTAAGCCGGGCATTTATGGTATTCAGATCATCAGTCAGGTGCTCAATGCGAATCTTTTTAGGTTTCGCAATACCGGCATCAAACTTCCAACCCAATACTCTTTTACATTTCTCGTCAACCAATTGTTGAGAAATATAACCTTGATCTATAGCATTGCAAATATTTAAAATAGCAGTTCTTGCATCAACCGGAAGGAGTAGAATATCATTTCCTGCCTTTAAAGCATCAGCCTCTACCCTACCCACATCAGAGAAATCAACCAATCCTTTCATATCCATACCATCGGTAATCAGCATACCCTCAAAGCCCATCTTTTTGCGTAAGAGATCCTTTAATATCGGTTCTGACAGAGTAGCAATTGACTTATTAGCAGTATCAAGAGCCGGTACTCTTAAATGAGAAACCATTATTCCTTTGATACCTCTATCAATTAGGTATTTAAATGGGAATAGTTCTAAAGAGTCTATCTGAGTAATTGATTTATTGATGATTGGCAGACTGAAGTGTGAGTCAGTATCCGTATCTCCATGTCCGGGGAAATGTTTACCCACAGCAATTAGACCTCCATCCTGCATTCCCTTCATATAGGAATATGCCTTTTCGGCCACCCGCAATCTGTCCTCACCAAATGACCGGGCATTAATAACCGGATTATACTGATTGTTATTTATATCAGCAACCGGAGCAAAGTTTATCTGGATACCTAATCTAAGCAACTCTCGAGCAACTTCCTGACCCATATCATAAATATAACTGTCATTGTTGATAGCACCCAAAGTCATTTGCTTGGGAAAAGACATAACACTATCAAGTCGCATGCCTAAACCCCATTCACCATCAATTGCAATAAATACGGGAACACTGGTCTTTTCCTGAATTTTATTAGTAAGAATGGCCTGTCGCACCGGTCCTCCCTGAAAGAAACAAACTCCACCAATATTAAAGTCACTAATTAATCGCACGAGATCAGCGTTATAGGCTGAATCACGATTTGAGTAGCCTCTGATCATTAATAATTGGGCAATACGCATATCGGGAGTGAGCGTATTAAAAACAGAATCAACCCAATGATCACGCAAGAGGTTTTGAGACTTTACCTGATTTATTGAGAGAATAAGAACAAAGAAAACTATGAATGCTTTTTTAACGAATGAACCTGATAACATGAAAAACTAATGCTGGTGAATTAAGTTGACAGATATTTTTTTGGTTGCCAAAGATAGTAAGGGTTGTTTGATTTTTAGGTCAAAATGTTGATTATTAATATCAAAGGCGATATTTTCATTTAGTATTAATGATCTTCAAAGGTAGTAGGATAATTTACAAGAGATTTCATTTTTATCAACAAAACCGAAAAGGCAAATAAAAAGGCATAAATTTGCGAAAAAATTAGTCATGTACAATCTCCCAAATCTTGAAAACATAGCTACACAGGTGCGCCGTGATGTACTGCGTATGGTACATTGTGTGCAATCCGGACATCCCGGTGGTGCTCTTGGTTGCACTGAATTCATGGTAGCACTGTATTTTCATATAATGAAACAAGACCCAGAGGCTTTTACAATGGAAGGTCATGGGGAAGATCTTTTTTTTCTGAGCAACGGTCATTTATCGGCATTATGGTATAGTGTTCTGGCCCGTAGAGGTTATTTCCCAGTGAAAGAATTAGATACTTTTAGAAAGATAAATACCAGATTGCAAGGCCATCCAGCTACCGCTGAAGGCTTACCCGGTATAAGAGTTGCTTCAGGTTCTCTCGGTCAGGGTCTGTCAGTAGCCATTGGTGCTGCTATGGCCAAAAGGCTTGATAATGATAAAACTGTAGTGTACTCATTGCACGGTGATGGCGAACTTGATGAAGGTCAGATTTGGGAAGCTGCAATGTTTGCTCCAGCCCATAAAATAGACAATCTAATTGCTACCATTGATCATAATGGCCAACAAATAGACGGTCCAACTGATAAAGTAATGCCACTTGGAAATTTAAGAGCTAAGTGGGAAGCTTTTGGATGGGAAGTAGTTGAAATGGCAGGAAATGATATGCAGGCAGTTATTAATGGTCTGCAATTAGCCAAACAGAAATGTTTTAAATCAAAACCGGTAGTTGTGATTATGCAAACTGACATGGGCTATGGAGTTGATTTTATGAAAGGTAAATATCATTGGCATGGTGTTGCTCCTTCAGATGAACAATTACAAAATGCTCTTGACCAGTTACCTGTTACCCTATCTGATTATTAATAGTAAAACAGCAGGCATTGAGGAAATTATTTATTTTTCTGTTACTGTTACCTTTATTTCTTGTCGGCCAGAATAATAATGTTCAGCCGAAAGAAGAGCCATTGACCAGAATACTGTTCGTTTTTGACGGATCACAAAGTATGTATGGCCGTTGGCAGAGTGACATGAAGATAAATATAGCTAAAAAGCTGATGAGTAATCTGCTCGATAGTCTTTCTAACTTTAAGAATCTTCA
>JBLMZZ010000205.1:0-4051 GCA_050259095.1 Omnitrophica WOR_2 bacterium
CATATACGGTATAAACCGGAAGCAGATTGAAAGTCTGGAAGATGAACCCAATATGCTCATTTCGCAATTGTGCCGATTGCTTATGCGATAATTCACTGATCGATTTACCCATCACCAGTGCCGTTCCTGTGGATGGTGTATCGAGTGATCCTATGATATTCAACAGGGTGGTTTTGCCCGAACCGCTCGGTCCTACTAGTCCGGCAAATTCTCCTTTCCCAACATCTATTGACACATCGCTCAATGCAGTGAAGAACCCCTTCCCTACAGGGAATTGCTTAGTGAGATGTTCAATCTTTATGATTGCATTATTTTCCATTTCAATTTTATTTCAGTCCTTTATGAATTGGTAGTATGGTAATTTCAAATTATCAATAATTAATTCTCCAGTTTATTATACCCTATCATGAATTGGATTCACTTAGTGATTATAGACAATCATGAATTGAATTCCCTTACCTCCCAGGATATTGTTGATGTCGTCATTCATAGGCAGATGATTAACTTCAGGATTCAGGAACAACATACTGTAGAGGGTAATATTGTTGAATTGTTTCTTCCAGCTTAGGAAGTTATAGAATGTTTTACTGAACCAGTCGTAATAAACGATGGTATTCACATTATCAAACATACCCAAAGGGTAAGAGATTGAAGTGCCCGTAAAATTCACCGGATGTTTAAAATCAAAGGCATTGATATCATTGCTCATCAGCAGATGTTCAACCACCACATTCAGTCCATTGCCAATACCAAAGGTGTAATCGGTACCAATATTTAGCAACTGCTGGTTGGTGAATATATCAAGGTTCTTTGTTTTGTGCGTAAAGGTGGCTTCAAACCATAAACCAACTTCCATATCCCACTTTCCATCAATGCCAAAGCGGTCTTCGGGTATTTTATTGAACTGTGCCCAGATATCATTATCAATGGTTTCACCCAACCGGCGACTGTCGGCAGTTCGATGATTATATGAGAGGCCCATCTCACCACGTGGGACAGGAAACTGAATTCGACCACCAACTTCAGGAATGTGTTTGTTGGTTGGTACGATATCCCATACGGAGGGTTTGTTATTGCCATACAGTCCCCACACCCAGATGTTCACATTATTGAGGAAATAATAGCGACCAAGCAAACCCCACACACCATCGGTAAGCTGCAGCGGGTCTCTTGGATCAAGTCGGTCAAACCACATAAGGGGTCTTAAGATAGACGCTGATCCAAAATTTAACTTCTGCAAGCCTGCTCTTACTTCAAAGTTCTCACCCGAGTATCGAACCCAACCACGGTAGAGCTTAATCACTCCATCGGTTACATTATTAGTGAAGGGCTTAAACCCGGCAGTACCATTAATATTCAACGACAGTTCAAAATCAAGCAACCGGTCATGTGGCAGACTTAATTGGTAATCAAGCTGAGGCAAATACCGTGCACCTGTCCATAGAGGTATCGCTTTATCGTTATGGTACAATGCCCAGGCTGATAACTGTCCCGAGAAGCTGAGGCTATCGCCAGATCTTCCGGTAAGTGAATCCGGTGAGGCAGCCATTGTTTGCATTTTCAGCAGGCCTATAACGATGAGTAGGATAAAGCGTTTCATCTTTCTACTTTTTAACTTCCCTTGAAGCTATCCCAAAAACAAGAAGATTGGCGACATCCATAACCATCGATTGCGGATTATCATATAGCCGGAGCATCTGCTTATCAGTAACAATGGCCTGAACTCTTTGCGAGAGCCAAATAAGCAGTTCGGGTTTAAAGTCTGCTCTGAAAGTTCCCTTTTGCTGGGCTTTCTTGAAATCAGCTATGATCTCCTTCCAGGCATTTCGTGTTCTATCTTCAATATATTCTTTCAGTCCTAACTGAGGATTTTCATAGAAGTCAGCAAGAAACTCCGCACTAATATCATTTGTTCCCTCCGATTTCATCATGATGAACCGATGGATCTTTTGCTGGGGAGTAGAATCACTTTCCATGATTTCCCTGAAATTTTCAAGTCCCTTCGAAACAACCTGATCAAACACCTTACGTGCAAGCTCGGTCTTATTAGGGAAGTAACGGTAGAACGTCATTTTACTGATGTTGGCCTTTCGGACGACCTCTTCAATGGAAACGCGCTTAAAGCCGTACTTCCAAAAGAGTTCACGTGCTACTTCAAGCACCAATTCATACTTCTTATTCCCCTCAAATGAAGCCTGATCTTTCGATTCAATAATTTTGCCTTCCACAACTGTACGTTTTTTGCAAAATTATACCTTTTTAGTCACATTTTTACAAAATAGGATTATTTTATTGCTTTCTCACTTTACCCAAAAGAGGCAATCAGCTGTCAGCTTAACTGAAGCATAATCAATAGGTGCCTGTAAATTCAAGGGACATTTGGGACTCTTGGGACTTCTCTAAACTCCAAACCCTAAACTCCAAACTCTATTTCTTTACCTTCCTAAAACGATCTTACGATTGTATTGTCCACTATTGGTAATTATGGATACTATATAAATGCCCCATTGAAAGGAGCCGGTTGGAATAAAAATCTCAGCGGCAGATGAATAATCTTTAGAAAAAATCGTCTTTCCGGAAATGTTTGATATACTGGCTTTGGTGATTTTCTCATTAGAATTCAGGGAAATGCTTATTGCATCATCTGAATTCATAATGAACAAATTTTCAGTGGGAATCTTATCTACTGCTACCTCACAAGTTCCTGCATAGGAGGATAATTCTAAAACATCATCACAAAGAAATTGGCTTTCAACTGTAAAACTGGTTGTTCCTTCAAAAGTAGTGTCTGAAAAGTAAACGTAATAAACGCCAACATTGTAAGTCCCGGGATTCAGAGAATCAATACTTATGGAGTAGTCAAAAAGACATTCGCAACCAAAAACCATTCCTGACACATCTACCTGATACCAATTGATAACACCATCATGCACATAAAGATTTTCAAGATTGGGTAAGAACCCACAATTGCGGGTTGCATCATCCTGATATATAGTTACCTGGTTTCCGTTGACCACTGCATAAATTGAGTCAGATACGCTTTGTGAAAATCCGGAGATATTCAAAAGTGCAAAAGATAATAAGAGTAGATGTTTTTTCATAACCAGATTTATTTATTATATAGACAAAAAATATGCTTCTTACCCTAAAGCAAATTAGCTTTTATTATAAATTTCCTTGCTGGTGGTAAATTCAAGGGATCTAAGGGACACTTGAGACTCTTGTTTGAAATGTTCTGTGTTCAGCGTTACCATCACGAGATGAATCGTATCGTAGGGACTTAAGGAGTGCGTCCTTTTATTATTTTCATTGCCAAAAAATCATTCCCCAATTGTCTTAGATTTAATTAATTTATACACCCTTATTTTATTTAACTGGTAAATTTTGCAGAAATAAATTCCTTTATCAAGTTTTTCTATTTCAATTTGATTCATGCCCTTACTTAAAGATTCTTGAAAAACTAATGAACCAATAGCATTATAAATGTTAATATTACCTGCATTGGTCAAATTGATATTTAGTACATTAGTTGCTGGATTTGGATAGATATCTATTAATTCAGATGCTAGTTCATTTGAGGACTTTACAATCAATCCTTCCTGATTGACTCTTAAAAAAGCAACATCCCATTCGGGTATTTGAGTCATATAATCATATCTATGTGAAGCAATTACAAAACCACCATCTTTGGTTCTCTTCAGGATTAAAGGTTTATAATATGCATCTCCACCGTAATATCTTTCAAAATATGGCTCAAGGTTGCTATTTAATATACCAAGGCGTATCTGACTATATTCCTGTGGATAAAAAGCAACAATATTATTGTCATTTCCAAAATAGTAAATGCTATCCTGATTATGAATATTGATGGTATTAAATACTCCACAGTAATCATCTCTCTCTGGTGACCCCCGGTGTCTTTCCCTATACACATGAAGTGATGAATCAATGTATCTGAAACATTGGTCAGAATTACCTTGAAAATGGTTACTTGCCATGAGAAAGATACTGTCATTTATCCACTCTGCATCATAATGACCTGAAAGCCATT
>JBLMZZ010000206.1:0-3075 GCA_050259095.1 Omnitrophica WOR_2 bacterium
AACTATAAAATTAAATTAGCAGAAATAGCGTAATTGAAAACATAATTAATTCTTAGAAAGCAATTAAAAATTATTATAAAACCTTAATTACAAATCATGGAACGATTACATGGCAAAAACTTACTGGGTATTAATGGAGCCGGCCGAATTGGTAAACTGACCATTTGGAATCACATTTTAAACAAGCATTTCGGTGGTCTGGTTGTTAATGCAGGCAGAGGAGTAGGTAAAGATCTGGAAGCCCTCATTCACAACATTACACATGATTCAACTTACGGATCATTAACCCATTTCTTGTATGGTCATTCAGGAAAAAAGTGTGAAATAAAAATTCTTGACAGTCAACAGAATCTTGTTGAAATAGACGGAATGCCGGTAAAGTTCCTTTTGAGCAATCGTAATCCTCGCGAAATCAATTGGTCGGGTGAACAAGTAAGATTAGTAGTAGATTGCACAGGCGCATTTCTTGATCCTACCGTGCCTGCAGATAGTGCTAAAGGAAGCCTCAGGGGGCATCTTGAAGCAGGTGCTGATAAAGTAATTGCAAGTGCTCCCTTTAAGATCAAGGATTCAACCCTGAAAATGCCTGCAGACTCAAGTATGATGGTGTTTGGAATTAACCATTTGGATTTTGACACACGCAAACATCATGTTATTTCGGCGGCAAGTTGCACCACAACCGGGTTAGCTCATATGATGCTTCCACTGTTGGAACGCCCTGAAACTTCGCATATTCTCACAGCAGGAATGTCAACCATCCATGCTTCTACCAGTACTCAGAGCATACTCGATGCTGTGCCTTCAACAGGTACCTCCGATTTGAGGAAAAGCCGCTCAGTTTTTAATAACATCATTATAACTTCTACCGGAGCTGCAAAAGCACTTGAGAAAATTATCCCTGATGTTCAAAAGATAGGCTTTATGGCTGATTCTGTTAGAATACCAATCAACACAGGAAGTATGATCATCCTCAATATCACGTTTCAGTCGCCACTAAACGACATTGGAGAACCTGTTATTACAAGAGAGTACCTCAATCAGATTTATAAAGAGACAGCTGAGGGCCCTGGTGCAGGAATGCTTGAATTCAGTGAAGAACAGAATGTATCGGCCGACATCATTGGAAGGAAAGCTGCCATTGTTATTGAAGGAGTTGAAACCCACACAAGAACAGGTTTTATGGCAATTAATCCTAATCTGTTGCAAAACTTCGGTATTCAATTGAACCAGGATATCATGATCCCTGTATGTCATGCTAAGATCTTTGGATGGTATGACAATGAATTTGGCAGTTATGTTAATATGCTGGGAAAACTCACCGAGTATATTGATAAGAAAATGTAACTGATTACTGGTCCTTATTAAAATCTTTAAATTTCAATTGGGTTTTTAACTTACAATTCAGGTGATAAATGGAAAGAATTTTTAAGGTAAATGATATTTAAACCGCACAATATCAGCATCTTAAACATAAGTTAATCACTTGTAAAACTAAGTTATGGAAAGTGTGTTAGTTTCTATAATACTAACTAAAAAACACTGAGCCAATGAAAAAAATCAACTATCTCCTTTTCTTTGCTTTCCTGGTAATTTCAGGAGGCATTCTTTCATCTTGTCAAAAAGATGAAACAGTGAAAACTGATCAGAAGAATACGAATCAGTTGAAGACTGTTACTATCAATTGTTCAGAATGTGTTCCAACATGGGCGGAGACATTAGTAACTTATGATGCCACCTATTTCATCCCTCAGGGACCTAATGTACCAAATCCTACAAACATCTATGTTGATGTACACAATGATGCTACAACTTTATATTACCGTGTATATCGTCTTAATGGTGCAACATTTAAATATCTGAGTATTAATGGCACAGCTGTCTTAAACTATACTGATCCTCCTGTAACCGAATATAGTTGGACGGCTCCTCTAGCAGCTGATTGGGCAGCTTGTGATCAAATACAGGCAAATTTAATTGTTGGCGGACTTACCATTTATAATTCACATTATAATGCCTGCATTATTTATGAGTTGCGTGATATATGCGAAGTTGTTTGTAATGGCCCAACAGAAACAGCATGGGCTAGCGGTCCGCGATATACCACCAGAGGTAACTGGGCAACATATACGCCATTTGTTGCTAACAGCACTGTTACACTGTTTGCAGGTCAAACAATAAATATTGGTACAGTTCACATTTCGGGAGTTGTAAATGGACAGGTTACTATGGACTTTACATTAATCAACGGTTGGCAGTTCCAGAATGTAGCCGAAAGTCTTAAGATTCAAGGATATGCTACTCCACCATCAGGAAATCCTGCACCCGGTCAGTTTGCTAATAAGTTTAATGCAACAGGAGCAACATGGCAGGTCACCATTCCCGCGGCCAATTATTTTGGAATACACCTTGATGTAATTCATTGCGAATAGAAATCATATAGCATCTTTAATGAAATTAAGAGGCTGTCCCAAAAAGGCAGCCTCTTTTTACTTGGAAAAGATCGGCATCAGCTGCTCATTTCTATGGTTGAACTAATACTAGTTCAAATATCTGTTTAGAGTCAATTATAATTAAGGAATAGCTACAAGGAAAGGTGGTTTTAGGGATAGGAAATATTAATTCACATTATTAATATACTTCATCACCAATTGTAGTACAGTTAGAGTACAAATAATCTGCAATTCATTATTAGTTAGAGTACAGTTAGAGTAGGAATAAACTATAGATACTCTACAATCTGCCTAGAGTAATAGTATAGTAACTATAGGTTGACTATAGAGTAACCGTAGAGTAACCTCTAATTTAGAGTCAACAAATATACTTAATTAGTTAAGGTGTGATATAAATAACAGTCAAAAATAAAAGACTGCTCTTATCAAACAGCCTCTTTTTGGTTTATATTTGAAGAAAGCAAACTTCTATTGGCATTCAAAAATAAATATGGGTAATAACATAGCTTCATTAAAGATTATAAAGGATGAATTATCACGAATGAGTCATAAAGAACTCACCGGTGTCATTTCATCTTTGCTTAAATTCAGAAAAGAAAATAAAGAATTCGTTACTTATCTTTTA
>JBLMZZ010000207.1:0-18637 GCA_050259095.1 Omnitrophica WOR_2 bacterium
CTTCCTGATGATTGAAGATAAGAGAGATCGTAAAGAACTACTGTTGTGTTGTTAAGAATTTCAAGCGTGTCGCCGGCACTAATAGTTACATTACCATTGATATCATAATGATCGCCATTAACTGATACCACGCCTGCTGAATAAGTTACAAGACTGTCGAGGTCCCACCGTACTCCTGTTCCCGGAGTAACATACTGAGCCTTTGCGAACATTGCTGTTGCAAAGAGCATTACTGTAAAGAAATGTTTCATGATTTAATTAGAAAAAATTAGAAATTTATAGAATTAATTGATTTAGCAGTTTGAAGATTTTGGACTGCTAAGGTATAAACTTTTATTCAATCAATTCTGTATGGTGATAAATTTCAAACATTTAATGTATTGCAATATAGACTTTTACTTCTTCTTTCGACACATTACCCGCTTTATCAAAGCACTTAGCCACATACAAATACCTGCCTTTTGCAATAGGGGCATGACCTATGGTATCCGGTACAATTACATGTTCATGTATCCGTCCGCTTGCGCCTGAAAGGGGGAATGTATTGGTAAATGCCCAGGGTTCATCATTATGTAGCGTTGATTTCATTTGCACTGAATCGGCGGTGATAGTTACTTCACACTTCATGAGTTCAAGATTATCAGTAAGATCCATCTCCATATGAAATTCATCACCTGTATAAAATATTTGGCCTTCCATCGGTTCTTCCATCGTCATAACAGGGGCAGTGGTATCTTTAGCTTCCATTGAATCTTTAGTGCAGGAAATGAATGAAATGAATGGCACTGCAACAAGTAGTATGAGTGTGTTTTTGGTCTTCATGAGGTGTTGAAATTAGTTTAACTAATAACTTGTATTGGAATAGAATTGTTTAGAAAAATTCTAAATTAAGGTTGATTATATGAAATTGTTAAACAAAATCAACGAGAGTATGTTTTTGGGCTATTCTTAACAATCAAAATGATTCGTTTATTTTGGAAAAGGGGTGTAATTAATTCCTTACATTTGCTCAATAATGTTCTCTATATGAAGAAATATCTGCTCTTCGCTTTTGCCGGAATTTGTACTGCCGGAACTCTGTTCATTTCTTGTCAGCATGAGCCTGAATTACAACCGGGCATTCCAACAGTGTGTTTCGATGAACAGGTGTTGCCTGTATTTCAAACTGCCTGTGCCAAGTCGGGTTGTCATGATGGGAGTGGTGAAATGTTTGCACTGAATGACTACAATTCCATAAGAAATTATGTACAGCCAGGGAAGCCTATGGCCAGTAAGTTACACAAGGTAATTGCTGCTAACCACAACTCCTTTAACATCATGCCACCAAAACCTGATGAGCCGCTTATAAAAGAACAGATTGATGCTATAACTTTATGGATATTGCAGGGTGCAAATGAAACTTCATGCATTGAAGTGTGTGATTCGGTGAACGTAAGCTTTAAAGATGACATCATGCCAATGCTTGATAACTATTGCCGTGCTTGTCATAGTGGTTCACAACCACAAGGAAAATCTCTGCTCATTGATTATCCTACAGTTAAAGCTGTAGTTGAAGGTGGCAGGTTTATGGGAGCAGTGGAACATATGGATGGTTTTCTGCCAATGCCACAAAATGCTGATAAATTATCAGATTGTAACCTGGGAATGCTTAGAAAATGGATTAATGATGGAATGCCAGATAATAAATAGATATGAAGACCAGCCTTAAAATAACTCTCGCTACCTTATTGCTTTCCGCAGCATTAACCGGATGCTATTACGACAATGAAGAAGACCTCTACATTGGCAGCAATTTATGTGATACATCAAATATGACCTTCACTGCTGATATTAAACCTATGTTTGCTGAGAACTGTGATCAGTGTCATAGCGGTAGTGCGCCTCAGGGTGGCATTTCAACAGATAACTATCAATCGGTCGTTACCTATATTGACCGCATTTATGGTTCAGTCAATCAGTTAGGTGGTTACCGTCCTATGCCTGATAATGGGGACAAACTACCTGATTGTAATTTGAATAAAATAAATGCCTGGATAATACAGGGCCTTAAGGAAAATTGATATACCAATTAATAAGTCGCCATATGCTGATAAATTACATGAAATTGATGGGTGTTATGCTCATCGTATCGTTAACCGGACAATTGAGTGCACAGGATCTGATGGATGAACTGAAAGATCAGAAACCCGAAACCGAGTACACATACGCTTCATTTAAAACATCCAGGGTGGTGCTGGGTCAGTCAATTGAAAGCCCTGCCAAAAAAACACTGCAGTTCCTTGTGCAACATAATTTTGGTAGTCTGAATCAAGGACCATATACATTCTTTGGACTTGATCAATCGACTATCAGACTTGGTTTTGAGTATGGTATAACCGACAGACTGAGTGCAGGTATTGGTAGAAGCTCTTATCATAAGACATTTGACGGATCGTTGAAATACAAAATATTGAGGCAAAGTACGGGTAAAAGAGTAATGCCTTTATCGTTATCTGTGTATGGAAGTGGGGAACTCAATACATTAAAACCGGTAGATCAAACCCAGAAAGTTCAATTTTCATCCAGATTATCGTATGTTGCTCAGTTATTAATTGCCCGCAAATTTTCATCGAATCTTACATTGCAACTTTCGCCGACCTATATTCATAAAAACCTGGTAAAGACAAGAGCTGATCAAAACGACATATTCGCCGCCGGATTAGGGGGAAGGGTCAAGCTTACCAAAAGGACATCAATGAATGCCGAATATTTCTACCTGCTACCGGGTGCTACTGCCGACAACTACCGTAATTGCTTATCATTGGGATTTGATATTGAAACAGGCGGACATGTATTCCAGTTAAGATTTACCAACGCTCAACCACTCTTTGAAAGCGCATTCATTGCTGAAACTACCAGTCGCTGGAATAAAGGTGGTATCTATTTCGGCTTCACCATCAACAGGATATTCAATGTTGGTAAACATGGTGAAACAGACTGGAACAGAAAGTAATAGGTTAATTCTCTCCAATTGAAAAGGGTAAGACGCAGGGGTTTTACCCTATATCTGTACATAGGAATCATATAACAAAATGTGGACTTGTCCTATTGCGGTTAGAATACAAGTTAGGTAATTTTATATGTAATGTAATGGTGAGAATATCTTCCCCCCGCATCCCATGTTGGTTGATAACAGATGAAAGCTCTCATATCGGGATTGATCAGCTTTCTATCGGTTGTATTTTGTTATGCACAAAATGACTCTCAGGCTTACCTGGTACCCCCTGACTCGTATATTATGCTCGATAATGCTCAGTTTGAACTTGCAGAAACAGCATATTTACCGACAGAAGCTTCAAAAGAAAACAGACGGATTTTTAGAGTAAATCCGATTGTCTTGAGTTCAGGTTTATTATTAGTTAGCGGGTTCTGTGATGGTACCAGCGAAGTGCTTAAGATAAAATACAAAAGCTTTGAAAGGGTATTCCCAAATGCTAATGACCAGTTTTGGGATTACAACATCTCATGGTCAAATAAATACAAAAACGGTTCACCTCCCGATGCCCGGTTCCCCGGCTCAAAAACCGCCTTCGTGTGGACAACCGACGGGTATCACATGATGCGAATGATAAGGAATTGCACGATGATAGGTGCTGTAGTTATTCCAATTGGCAAAGGTTTTCATAAGAGTTGGCGACAATATGTCAAGGAAGGGATCATCTACTATGTTTCTTATACAGCAGGTTTTAACCTGGCCTACGACGTTGTATTTAAATAATGCATTAGTACTTTGCTTGTAGTAAGCAAAAACTAAATGTATTAAGAACGACAACTTCCCTTACAACGGGGTTAAAGTGTTGATTCATGCCCCAAATCTGGTAATAGCACCGAAGAACCGCTTCTGTTCTCCTTCGTATTTAATTGCTGAAACCCTTACTAAATAAGGGTTTTTTGTCTTTTACCCAATCGTGGAACTGCATTTGTCTATGGGGCAGGTGACCAATGAGTCATATAAGTAATTAGTGCGGAACTTATTAAAAAGAGAAGACATTGCAGAATCAATCAAACAACCTGAAAGAAAAAACAGTAAAAGGCCTGTTGTGGAGCTTTACCGATGTAATGGCCGGACAGGGAATACAGTTTGTAGTGAGCATTATCCTTGCACGGCTACTTTTGCCGCGCGAATTTGGTTTAATGGGAATGATCGTTGTGTTTATTGCTGTATCTGAAGCCTTCGTTAACGGGGGCTTTAGCAGTGCTCTAATCAGAAAGAAGAATGCTACCAATACCGACTATTCAACCGTATTCTTCTTTAGTATGGCAGTTGCAGTACTCTTTTTCATAGCCCTGTTCTTTTCGGCACCGGCAATAAGCCACTTTTTCGGAGAGCCTGCCCTGATACCTATTGTTAAAGTCTTGGGAATTGTGCTGGTTATTGATTCACTAACACTCATTCAACGCACCACCCTTACCAGAAATATTGATTTTAAGCTACAGTCGAAAATAAGCTTTATTGCATCTGCCGGGTCTGGAGCACTGGCTATAGTTATGGCTTATAAAGGTTATGGGGTTTGGAGTCTGGTAGTGCAAAGAGTAAGTCGCGAAACAATCAATACTGCCCTGCTTATGATATTATGCCGCTGGATGCCGAAACTTGTTTTTAGCATGAAGTCGTTCAAAGAGCTTTTTGGTTATGGCAGTAAATTGCTGGTGAGCAGCTTGATTGACAACATTTATAGCAACATAAATTCATTGCTGATTGGCAGATACTTTTCTGCTGTTAGTCTGGGCTTTTATAACCGGGCCGATGAATTTAATAAGCTGCCATCACAAAACATGTCGGGAATAATTGGTAGAGTGAGCTACCCTGTTCTATGCAGTGTGCAGGATGATAACAATCAACTGAGAGAAATCTACCGTAAGTTCATTAGAAGTACAATGCTGATAACCTTTGTGTTCATGCTTGTAATGGCAGCAGCAGCCGAACCACTCATAATTACACTGATTGGAGAAAAATGGCGTGAATCTATAGTGTTCTTCAGGATGCTTGCATTTACGGGAATGTTTTATCCTCTGCATGTATTGAATTTGAACATACTTCAGGTAAAAGGAAGATCAGACTTGTTCCTGAAACTTGAAGTGATTAAGAAAGTGCTTGCCATACCTGCAATTGTAGCAGGAGTATTTTTCGGTATTAAAGTAATGATCGCCGGAATGATGATAAATACACTCATTGACTTCTACCTTAATAATCACTGGAGCAAGAAGATGATTGGTTATTCGTTCATGGATCAGGTGAAGGATTTGTTGCCGGCATTTATGCTGGCAGTGATTGCAGCAGCAGGTGTTTTCTTAGCAGGTGTGATATCACCTTTTGGATACACAGCTACCTTATACCTTCAGATTCTGACTGCTGTTGTTACAACATTGGGAATGTGTGAATTCACCAGGTTTGCCGATTACCTTTATATAAAAGAGATAGTGATTGATCTCTTACCTGCCGGTCTTAGAAAAAAACAGTTGGCAAAAGTTGAGGTGCATTAAGATAGTAATGACCTCAAAAAGAATTTCATTTGGTTAATTTTAGGTTTTATTTGTTTTTTGTAAAAAAAGAGGGCCCATTAAATCGGGCCCTCTTTGCTGCAAAACAGCCGGGAAGCTGGATCATAAATTGTAGATCCCTGTCTTATATTTTTCTAAGTTCTTTTTCTGCATAAACCAGTCTACAGTTTCTGTAAGGCCCTGTTCAAGACCATACTGAGGTTTCCATCCGGTGAGTGAGGTAATGAGTGTATTGTCGCCGAGCAATCTGAACACTTCTGAATTAGCAGGACGAAGACGCTGCTCATCAGTAATGAACTTTACATCGCTGTTCATAATCTTTTTAATAAGATTGAATGTATCGGCCATTGAAATTTCAGTTTGAGTGGCAATATTGATCTCTTTACCGATAGTTCCATTACTTTCGGCCAATGCAAGAAAGCCGTTGGCAGTATCCTTTACATAATTAAAGTCGCGTGTGGGGGAGAGGTCACCCAGCATAATCTCCCTTGTGCCTGAAGCTATTTGCGAAATGATTGTTGGAATAATTGCTCTCGCTGACTGACGCGGTCCATATGTGTTAAAAGGCCGGGCAATAGTTACGGGTAAGTTAAAGGCATTATAAAAACTCATTGCAATTGCATCAGCACCTATTTTTGTTGCAGAGTAAGGTGATTGAGGTTGACGCGGATGCTTCTCATCGATAGGAACATACTGTGCAGTGCCGTATACTTCGGAAGTGGAGGTAATGATAACTCTCACATTTCCATGCTCTCGGGCAGCCTGACAGATGTTAAGTGTGCCTTTGATATTTGTATCGATATAACTGTCGGGAGCATGATAGGAGTAAGGTATTGCAATAAGTGCTGCCAGATGAAACACCAGCTCAGTATCTTTTACAATACTCTTTACAAAGTGTGGATCGCGTACATCACCAGTTACAATCTCAAGATTGGGATTAGAAGGGATATCTTCGAGCCAACCCCAGTAGTTAAATGAATTGTATTGAGCCAGTGCCCTGACTGAATATCCCTTATGGAGTAAAAGTTCAGTAAGATGAGAACCTATAAAGCCATCGGCCCCTGTTACCAGTACTTTCATGATTGCTGATGATTGTTCATGGCAAAAGTATGAAATAAAATCAGCAAGCCAAAGGAGAATAAAATATTGATAGAGAAATCAGTCATATTTAAGACGAAAAAATACCCCAAAAAAAAGGCCGTTGTATATTCGTCCGGGATTATCTTTCAAACGTACGGTTTCAATTATCATTCGTTATACATTTTTTAAAAGTTACTACTTAACTTTACTAACCGATTGGCATGTTTGGTTCAACAAAAAAGACAGGGGGGCTGTCTGACCTCGCCAATCAAGATATAGTATGGAAAAGACCATAAAATCATTTATTGACAATTCTGGTGATTCGTTGGAATCAAAAGAAAAAGCAGATTGTCTGCTGAAATTTATCAATGATGAGTTTGATGCATTGATAATCAAAGGAAAAAATGCAAAACATTTCAATGATCTTGATGAGGCTCTCGCCCGTTTCTATAAGCTTAAGGAATGTAGATTTGCTCAATCACTTCTCAAACAGTATATTGCCTTTGGCAATTTTGATATCCCAAGTGAAAACAAGGATATTGTACATCGACTCGACAGGTTTCAAAGCTTAAATGACCTGATTATAGACTATTTGAAAGCTTAATTACCTTACTTCTAAATTTGATTATCTCACTTCTAATGTTATTGACTTATTAATTTGATTTATTATTATGGACAGGATAAAGAAGATCTTTCTTGAAAAAGCACATCATATAATACCAAGCTGGATTATACTAGTGAAAGATCTGTTTCTTGTGCTTTTTTCATTTGCTTCTGCTTATACACTTCGGTATAATTTTCAGGTAAGTGACCATCAATTACAGTACATGTATATGCAAATGATCCCTGTAGGATTAACTGCAATAATAGTATTTCTATTATTCGGATTGCATAAAGGCATTGTCAGACATACCAGTCTGCGTGATGCAATACAGATAGTTAAAGCAATGACCATCATTACAGGTATGATGTTCCTGATGTTTATTCTTGATAATCTGAATATTGTACATGAAACCTGGAGGGTTCCAAGATCTATTATTATAATATTCTTTGCCTTATCAACAGTACTGATTGTAGCTACAAGAGCAGCAATTAGATTATTCTATTATTGGATTAAATCGGATGGGGATCAAAGCAGAGTACTTATTTATGGTGCCGGATCAGCAGGTATTATTACAAAAAATGTGCTTCATGCTGATCATAGCATGATTATTAAGGTAGCAGGTTTTATTGACGACAATCCGCGTAAGATTGGTAAAACAATAGAAGGTATCTATGTATACTCATCAGGAGTTCTTAATCCTAAGTTCCTGAAGAAAAATGATATAGATGAAATTGTTTTTGCCATTAACAATATTGAAAAAGATCGTAAGCGTGAAATCATTGAAGAGCTGTTGCTGAAAACCAGGGTACATGTAAAAGAAATACCGCCTGTACATACTTGGGTTGATGGTAAATTATCAGTTAAACAGATCAGCACAGTTAAAGTGACTGACCTTCTGCAACGCAGTGAAATTAAGCTTGATAATAAAAATGTGCTCGATTATATAAAGGGAAAACGGGTTATGGTTACCGGTGCTGCCGGAAGCATAGGAAGTGAACTCGTGCGTCAGCTTTGTCATTTTAGTCCTGATCACCTTGTTCTGATTGATCAGGGAGAGACACCAATTTTCCATCTCGAAAATGAGATAAAAGAAATGATTGGTACAAAGAACGTTGAAAATGAGGAGTCATTTTATCCGGGTATTGAATTCATTGTTGCCAATATTGGGGATAGTGAGTTAATGAACCGCATCTTTGATGAATTCAGGCCTCAGATTATTTTCCATGCTGCCGCTTATAAGCAT
This sequence comes from Omnitrophica WOR_2 bacterium, assembly GCA_050259095.1. Lineage (GTDB taxonomy): Bacteria > Bacteroidota > Bacteroidia > Bacteroidales > Lentimicrobiaceae > Lentimicrobium. The sequence continues at coordinate 8,469 of JBLMZZ010000207.1, forward strand.
GTACCGATGATGGAACGAAATCCTTCTGAAGCGGTGAGAGTAAATATTTTAGGTACAAAGAATCTGGCCGATCTTGCTGCCCAATACCATGCTGAAAAGTTTGTGATGATTTCAACGGATAAGGCCGTTAATCCAACCAATGTAATGGGTGCTACAAAGAGGGCAGCTGAAATTTATATCCAGAGTTTGAATGATAATTTAAAAGCTAAACAGGACACCTATGATCATCCTGCCACCCAGTACATTACTACACGTTTTGGTAATGTTCTTGGTAGTAATGGTTCTGTTATTCCTCTCTTTGAAAAACAAATAGCAAAAGGTGGTCCGGTGACTGTTACACATCCTGACATTACCCGTTATTTTATGACCATACCTGAAGCATGTCAGCTGGTTCTTGAAGCAGGGGCACTTGGGTTAGGTGGTCAAATACTGATGTTTGATATGGGAAAGCCGGTACGAATTGCTGACCTTGCTTTCAGTATGATACGATTAAGTGGTTTTGAACCAGGCAAGGATATTAAAATTACGTTCACCGGATTACGCCCCGGTGAAAAACTCTATGAAGAACTCTTGTATGAAAAGGAAAAAGGGTTGGCTACGCCACATCCTAAAATCTTTGTTGGGAAAGTTAAGCCATACTCATTCGCTGAAGTTCTTATCCATATTGATTCTCTCTATCGTATTATAAATACACATCACCAGTCATTGTCCGAAATACAATCACAAAACCTTAAATTACTACAGTCAAATAAAGGTAAATTGGTGAATTTTAATGATGATATCCAACCTAACGGACTCATGGTGAATAATATGGAGCTTATTGGTAAGCTTAAAGCATTTATTCCTGAATACATTAGCAATAATTCAGTTTTTGAAACATTGGATAAATCAACTGAATTAACACAAGTACCTGCATAAATACTGACTATATAGTTCAGACCTCTGAAGCTGATGGTATTTCCTTCAACTTAATCATACATGGACAAATAAACTTTTGTAGTGCTCGACATAATTGTAAGCAGGAAGATTATTCCTATTAAAAAAGTTATGGAATAATTAAGTAACAATTCAAGTGGAGTAAATATAAGAATAGCAGCAAAAGCAATTGTATAAGGTGAGATAACCACCCATTTTAACCAGTATTTCATTCCCTCAAGAGAGGTGCAGCAATAAAGAGGAGCACACCTTATAAAATACCAGCTAAAACGCGACATGGTAAAAGTAAGTGCAGCTAAAAGAATGATCACAGCAGTAATTCGCAGTCCCACACTCATAAGGAACCAGGTTAAAGGAACTCCAAGCCCCTTGTATTCAACTAGTCCTGCAATTAGACTGCCTGAAAACAGGATCACCATTTGAAAACATAACCAGGCAATAGAAAGTTTTAGCAGGCTGCTTTTAATTGTTCGTATCATGTGAGGTAGATAAAGACCTGTTAAAAGCATAATCAGATAGGGTATGGTGTGAATGAATATTAATCTTCCTTCAGTCCAGTTTTGCTGATTCCCATTGCAATATTCTATTAAAAGAAGAGAAGAATGATGGCAAATATTATAAAAATCCAGGAATTTAGAAAGTATATATGTGTCTGATATTCTGACAATAAAGAATGATATCAAACAAAAAAACAGAGAAAAAATAAAACCTGAAATGAGTTTAACCGGAGAGATCATGAGAACTTGTAATATTAGAGAATTCAGTTTTTCAGAGATAGATACAGAAATAACAAAATTACAATTTTCATAAATATTTAATTGAAATTATTGCATTAAGAATAACAATATATGAAATATGATTTTAAGATTTTCAGTATAAGCTTTTAAATGACGTGAGACTTAGACATGATCAATGAACTTTTTGAAATCTGTATTAATAACAGAATACTCTGAAAGTATTTAGAACACACGTTAGCAGTTACTTGTAAGTAGAGTATAATTATTCTTAGGGGTAATGAATTGAAAAAATTGTAAAGCGTAAAATTTTATTGTATACTTTTGCACTACTAGTGAAACTGAGGGTGTGAGTTTAAATTATACTAATTACATACGTACCTTATTATTGAATCATTCGAGGCATTTTCTACCCAGATGGCTTGTTTTGGTCAAAGACTTGTTTATAGTCACCTTTTCATTTGTTTCAGCTTACACTTTACGCTATAATTTTCAGATAACTGACGAAGTGCTCAGTTACATGAATAAACAGCTGATTTATGTTTCACTGATAAGTTTAGTTTCTTTCCTGTTCACCGGATTGTATAAAGGTATTCTCAGGCATACAAGCGCTAAAGACGCCGTGATGGTAGTAAAAGCAATGACAGTTGTTGTGGCTTGTCTGTTGGTGTTAAATACTATTGAAAGTTACTTTATCCAGCCGATCATTACGCATGTGCCTTACTCCATACTTATCATTTTCTTTTTGTTATCAATAGTGTTGCTCATCTTTACACGATTCGCAATACGACTGGTATATTACTGGGTAAGAAGCAAGGGTGATTCAATTAATGTACTTATATATGGTGCCGGACAAGCCGGAATTATTACAAAGAATGTTTTACAAGCTGATCACGACAGGAATGTTAGGGTTGTAGGGTTTGTTGATAATCATCCCGGAAAAATAGGAAAGACTATAGAAGGTGTATATGTTTATTCAAATGGGGTACTTAATCCAAACTTCCTTAGAGAACGTAATATCACTGAAATTATCTTTTCAATTCAGAAGATTGATAAAGAGAGAAAGCGCGAACTGGTTGAAGAATTACTGCTGCAAACACATCTGCATGTAAAGGAAATACCACCTGTAAATAGTTGGATTAACGGACAGCTTTCGGCAAAGCAGATTAGTCGTGTAAGAATTGAAGATTTGCTCCAAAGAACAGAGATCAGGCTTGATAATGCACATATGCATGAGCAGCTTAATGGTAAATGTGTCATGGTTACAGGAGCTGCAGGAAGCATTGGAAGTGAGATTGTAAGACAATTATGCAGGCTTGATGTAAAGCAGCTTATTATGATTGATCAGGCTGAAACACCAATGTATAATCTTGAACTGGAGCTGAGAGAGAAATTTCCAAATAAGGTTTCTTCATTTGAATTTATCATCGCTAGTGTTGGTAACCCTGTATTGATGAATGAAATCTTTAATTCATATAAGCCTGAGGTTATTTACCACGCTGCCGCGTACAAGCATGTGCCGCTCATGGAGCAGAATCCTTTTGAAGCTGTGAGGGTAAATATTTTTGGTACTAAAATTCTCGCCGATCTGGCCTCAAAATATAAAACTGAACGTTTTGTAATGATTTCCACGGACAAGGCAGTCAATCCAACAAATGTAATGGGTGCCACAAAACGTGCTGCTGAAATTTATATTCAGAGCTTGAATCATGAATTAATCAATAAAACTCGCTTTATTACTACCCGTTTTGGCAATGTACTTGGTAGCAATGGCTCGGTTATTCCGTTATTTGAAAAACAAATTGCTGCAGGAGGTCCTGTTACAGTTACCCATCCTGAGATTACCAGATATTTTATGACTATTCCCGAAGCTTGTCAGCTGGTACTTGAAGCCGGAGCATTAGGGAAAGGTGGTGAGATATTGATGTTTGATATGGGGAAACCTGTTAAGATTGCTGATCTTGCATTTAACATGATCAGACTTAGCGGTCTTGAACCTAATAAAGATATTAAGATTATCTATACCGGTCTTCGTCCCGGCGAAAAGCTCTATGAAGAGTTGTTATATGATAAAGAGAAAGGACAACCCACCCATCACCCTAAAATTTCAATTGCAAAAGTTCGATATAATCGTTTACAGGATGTGCTTGACTCTCTTGGTAGTCTGGCAGGTGCCATGGAAACTTATGATAAGATGATCCTCGTAGGTAGTCTTAAATTGATGGTACCCGAATTTAAAAGCAATAATTCAATATTTCAACAGTTAGATAAGGTCGGTTAATATTCCTTAGGAACATAACTTGCTACTACAATAAGTAATCTAATCAGGCAACCGATTAAGTTTTATTTTTGCTTTTTGAACAAATAACAGGTGAACAATAAAAATTACATTTTCTGTATACTCATCCTTCTGATGGGAGTATCAGCCTCATCACAGGTTACATTACCATTTGAGCAGACATTAAGAATTGAACAGGAACGCAACTTACTTGATGATGGGGAAACATGGCACCCGGTTTATCCATTCACTAAAAATGTTAATGAACTAACATCAATATACAGAGATATCTCTGCCGAAAAACCTGTTGTTGGTGAACATCGCTTTCGCAATTGGCTCAACCGTAAGCTCTTTTACGAGTCACTAATAAGAATAGATACTTCAGGCTTCAAGCTTACTATTGATCCAATGGTATATTTTGAAGCAGGCCGAGAATTTAATTTCAAACAAAAGTCAGGTAAAGATAATTCCATTAGGAAAACATGGGTCAATACACGAGGTGTGAACATCGACGGGGTTATAGGGCAACAGTTTGCTTTTCATTCAGCCTTCTTTGAAAGTCAGGCAGTACTTCCTTCATGGGCCGATAAACAAGCACGGGAATTACTGGTAGTACCCGGACAGGCAATGTATAAAGACTTTAAGGGAACCGGTTTTGATTATGCTTTTGCAGAAGGTCATATTTCTTATAGCCCATCACGTTATTTCAATTTCAGATTGGGGCAGGGTAAGAACTTCATAGGTGAAGGCTACCGCTCGCTATTATTGTCGGATGTTGCTTTCAACTATCCTTATCTGGCTATAACAACCAAAGTATGGCATCTTGAGTATGTAAATATTTACAGCGAACTACAGGATATCAGAGCACCAAAAGGTGACTGGCATCCCTGGCAAAAAAAATATACTACTACACATTACTTAAGCTGGAATATATTACCATGGCTTAATGTTGGTCTTTTTGAATCAATTGTATGGCAGGCATCAGATTCCACACAAAAGCGGGGTTTTGATATTAACTACCTGAATCCGGTAATTTTCTACCGTCCTGTTGAATTTTCACTTGGTTCACCCGATAATGCACTGCTAGGTGGAGCTCTCAGGTTCACGGTTTTAAAGCGGAATATTATCTATACACAATTAATGCTCGATGAGTTCAAGCTTGAGCATGTGATAAAAGGAGATGGCTGGTGGGCCAATAAACATGGTTTTCAACTAGGCATAAAGAGCTTTGATCCATTTGGATTACGTAACCTGTATCTGCAGGCCGAATACAATCATGTGCGACCATATACCTATGCCCACAATTCACCATTGCAGAATTATGCACACTATAACCAGCCACTTGCTCACCCTCAGGGTGCTAATTTTAGAGAGCTGGTGTTAATTGCCGACCAGCGAATTCATCGTTTCAGATTTGGCACTAAGCTTGTCTATACAACCTATGGTGCTGATACTTCAGGTTTAAGCTATGGTCATGATCTCTATCGGTCGTATTACGACTTTGTGAATGAATTTGGTAATAAAATTGGTCAGGGATTAAAGACAACTATGATTCAGTATGATCTAAATGCAGGATGGATTGTTAATCCTGCTACCAATTTAACACTAAGTGCCGGTTTAACCATGCGACATATATTTTCAGATGCAGACGATAAAGGAGATTTTCTGTTGTCATTTGGTGTAAGGTCCGCTCTTTTTAACAGATACTACGATTTTTAATTGTTATATGTTGCTGGTTAACCTAATCATCCACAAGAGATAAAAAGTTTATATATTTGTACAACAATAATTTCCCATCCACATGATAAAGAACATCGGTAATAATACATCTATTTTCAATCAGTACCTTGCGGAAATAAGAGACTCGGTTATACAAGCCGATAGCCTTAGGTTCAGGACTAATATGGAACGGATGGCAATGATTGTTGCTTATGAGATCAGTAAACAGTTGGATTATGAACCGATGGAAATTACAACGCCTCTAGGTGTTGCAGATGTTCCCGTATTAACATCATACCCTGTATTGGCCACTATTTTGCGTGCAGGACTTCCAATGCATTCAGGTATGTTGAAAGTATTTGATAAATCGGAAAATGCTTTTGTTTCAGCTTATCGGAAACATCGCAAAGACGGTAGTTTCGATGTTCAGGTTGAATATGTTTCAAGTCCCCAGCTTACCGATAGAATATTGATTATATCCGATCCAATGCTTGCAACAGGATTATCTCTTTTGTTAAGCTATAATGCCCTGATTGCTAAAGGTAAACCTAAACATACTCATATTGTGGCACTCATTGCCAGTATGGAAGGAGTTGAGTATATACGTAAAAACCTTCCACAGGATGAAATTACCTTATGGGTTGGAGCAATAGATGATGAACTCACCGCTCAGTCATATATAGTACCGGGATTAGGTGATGCCGGAGACCTTGCCTTCGGTTCTAAAATTTAATTTATATGAATACACTTGTAAAAGAGAATATACTGGTATCGATCGACTCGATTAAGTCGCATATGACCAGAAGTGTACTCACTATTCTCATCATTGCTTTTGGTATCATGGCTTTAGTTGGCATTCTGACCTCAATTGACGCAATAAGGTATTTTCTGGGAAAGAACTTTACTATGATGGGTGCCAATACGTTCACTATCAGAAAGCGTCAAATGAGAATGGAAGGTGGTGGCAGAGAGTCATACACAAAAAATAACCGCTCAATTACATGGCAGGAGGCAAATAACTTCAAAGAACTATATACCTTTCCTTCAAAAATATCAATATTTAATTTTGCTACTCATAATGCTACAGTAAAATTCGGATCTAAAAAGACATATCCCAATGTACCCGTTATTGGAACCGATGATAATTACCTTGCTACCTCTGGGTATGAGATTGAAAAAGGGAGGAATTTTACTCCTTTGGAAGTTTTTTATGGGAACCATGTGGTTATTCTCGGTGCAGAAGTGGTAGGAAAGATATTTCCTGACAAAGCAACCGATCCACTAGATAAGGTGATCAGTGTGGGGCCTGCTAAATATAAAGTGATAGGAGTGCTTAAGTCTAAAGGAGCCAGTTTAACAGGAGGTGATAATCTATGCCTTGTTTCACTCATGAATGTAAGGCAGGTTTATCCTAATCCCAATGCTTCATTCGCTATCAACATTCTGGCAACTGATGCAACAAAACTCGATGCAGCAATTGGAGAGGCATACGGTGTGATGCGTATTGTGCGAGATGCACGAACAATTGATGATGACCCATTTGAAGTAGTAAAGAGTGATAACCTGTCGAAAATGCTTTTCGATAATCTGAAATATCTGCGTCTGGCTGCTACAGTTATTGGTATAATCACTTTGTTTGGTGCTGCTATTGGATTGATGAACATTATGCTTGTGTCGGTTACAGAACGTACCCGCGAAATAGGAATACGCAAAGCTATGGGGGCTAATAAATCAACTATCCGTAACCAGTTTTTGATGGAAGCTATTGTTATTGGGCAAATAGGTGGTGCAGCCGGTATTTTAATGGGCATTGGTATAGGTAACATACTGGCCTTGATAATTGGTGCGGGTTTTATTGTTCCCTGGATATGGATGCTCTTAGGAGTTACCCTGTGCTTTATTGTTGCAGTTGTTTCAGGTTTGATACCGGCGTTAAAGGCCGCGCGACTTGATCCTGTTGAATCACTCCGATATGAATAATCAGGTATTATACGAACCTTATAAGCTTCCTAAACAGACTATTCCCGAAAAAGCACGTGAAATTGACCTTTTGGTATTTTCAGCAGGAATTACCTCGAGGCTAAAGTACATAACAGCCTTGATTCTTGGTGATCTGCTTGGATTAAAATACAGAATCACCTCAGATACTGATGAGTTTATTAATTCAGCTGCAGCCAAATTGTGTTACAATAACAGGCCTGTCGCGACTAAAGAATGCCTGATTGTGCCATCAGGATTAATGAATGAGCGGGGTATTAACCCTCATTCGGTAAATGTGATGGATTTTGAGAACACAAAAGCTTTATTCCCAGTCTACGTGCGCGGAAGTAGTATGCCATTTGATATTTTTTCAGCCTCTTTTTTCATGGTTAGCCGCTATGAAGAATACCTGCCTTTTATTCGTGATGAACATCAAAGATTTCGTGCTTCCTCCTCACTTGCCTTACAAAAAGGTTTTCTTCAAATGCCTGTAGTTAATATATGGGCGCGTGCTTTGGGAAAAGTATTGTTACAATTATATCCTGCATTACCGGTTAAAGAACATACTTATACATTTGTCCCCACTATTGATATAGATGCAGCCTGGGCATTCAGGCATAAGGGCTTTTACAGAAGCTTAGGCGGGTTTTTTAAAGACCTGAAAGTTCTTGATGCTGATGCATTAAAAAGGCGTTACAGGTCCTTATTGCGACTTGAGCCTGATCCTTTTGACTCCTTTAGTTTAATGCACGAGCTCCATCGTAAATACAACCTAAGGCCAATCTTCTTTATTCTTTATGCAGGGTATGATGAATTTGACAAGAATACCCCGGTCAACAACATGCCTTTCAGACAATTGATCAAGTCCTTATCGGATGAGGCGGATATTGGCATACACCCGTCATATGCTTCAAATACTACTGAAGGATTACTCGAAATGGAGATCAACGAACTTCAGGAAGTATTGCACCGGGAAGTCACTGCATCGAGGCAACATTTCCTGAAACTTCATTTTCCGGAAACCTACAGAAATTTAATTGCCAATGATATTACTGACGATTACACCATGGGATTTGCACAACAAACAGGTTTTAGAGCCGGTATATGCACTTCTTTCCATTGGTATGATCTCGAAATGGAAAGACCTACCAACCTGACAATACATCCATTTATGCTAATGGACGGAACTTTACGCGACTACCTTAAGGTAGAAGCAGAAGGTGCCATGCAATATATTACACCGTTGATTGAGAATGTAAAATCTGTTGGTGGTACATTTATTTCGCTCTTCCATAATGAATCACTTTCAGAATGGAGAAGATGGAAAGGATGGACAACTGTATATGAGGAGATGTTAAAAGAAGCTTCAAAGTGAGTTATTTAATTCACTCTTAACTAATTTTTTAGATTATCCGCTTTAGATTATTAAGTATTTTTGGACGCTTTATTTTAAGAGAATGAAAAAAAGGTATAAAATCATTGTTACTGGTAATGTGCAACGTGTGGGATTTAGAAACCATGCGGCTCAAGTGGCTGATAAACTGAAAGTCACAGGAAAAGCTGTTTATGTTAACCATGATATCATTATTGAAGCAGAAGGCTTTGTTTCAGAACTTGAAGCCTTTATTAACTGGTGTCGTAAAGGTCCTGAAGGAGCCGAAATAGACTCCCTCGAACTTACTGAAACAATGTTACAGAACGACAGAGAATTTAAGATTGTTCATGGACTTGTTTTTTCAAAGGCATCCTGAATTCCATTTTACTTAAGTGCCCTTTAAATTATTCATCAATCTTACGGTCGAATGAAATGGTATGCTGCTTATACAAAGCCAAGGGCTGAAAAGAAAAGTTTTGAACGCCTTGAAAAAGCCGGTATCGCCTGCTACTTGCCTCTTAGACCTGAACGCCGTAAATGGTCCGACCGAATTAAGACTGTTTTAGTCCCATTATTCACTTCGTATTTATTTGTCTATGCTAAAGAGCATGAACTCAATAAAGTAAGAAATGAAGGCGGGCTTGTTGGCTTTATCACTTTTGAAGGTAAAGCAGTTTCACTACCCGATTATCAGATTGAAATGATAAAAAAGATTGTTGCTGATGCTGAAGGACTTGAAGTTGTTCCTTCGGATATGAAGCCCGGTCAAAAAATAGAAATTATTGGAGGCCGTTTAATGGGAGTGAAAGGTGAACTAATACGCCATCAGGGTAATCACATGGTACTTGTTCGATTAGAAGAAATAGGGCAGGGGATGATCTTTACTATTGAAAAGGAAAATATTGCCAGCCAAATTAAATGATTCTTATAAAGGTTGAAATAACTACACTCCATACCATCACTGAGAGACTGAGCCATGCAAGGAGATTACGCCTGTGTGAGTAATATTTCAAAATGAGGAATGTGCCAATTGGAATGGATAGCAATACAGGTGTAAGAATTATAAGACCGGGGAACCCAAACTTTGTGCGCATAGTGACAATTAAGCGATTACGGCGCGTAAACACTTTCTTCGGTTCACGATTAT
>JBLMZZ010000208.1:0-19943 GCA_050259095.1 Omnitrophica WOR_2 bacterium
AACAGAGAAGTTAAGCCCATCAGCGCCAATGGTACTGCCAATCAGGTGGGAGAGTAGGTCGTCGCCGATCTTATAACGCAAAAAGCTGCCTTATGGCGGCTTTTTGTGTTTTTATACCACTTTATGTATGAAAGAAATTATTGAACTTAGACACAAGCTGCATAGTATTGCTGAGCCTTCTCACTTTGAAGTACAAACTACACAACTAATCTATGATTATCTTAATGCCCTAAATCCTGATAATCTATTCCGGGTTGCTAATAAAGCTGTTGTAGCTGTCTTTAATGGAAGTGAAAATGGTATAAATGTATTGTTAAGAGCTGACATTGATGCGTTGCCAATTAATGAGACAATCAAGTTACCTTACAGCTCACATAATTTTGGAGTATCACACAAATGCGGGCACGATGGACATACAGCCATTCTTCTTGGTTTCGCCGAGCACTGTGCTGAAAACAAAGCTAAAAAAGGGAATATAATCTTATTATTTCAACATGCTGAAGAAACGGGAATGGGTGCATTAGAAATAATAAATGATAAGTTATTCCAAGACTTAAAGCCCGATTTCTCTTTTGCCATGCACAATCTTCCTGGTTTCCCACTTAATAGTATAGTTATTAAAAGTAATACCTTCACTTCTGCTTCAATGGGTATGATTATAACGCTAAAAGGCGTTTCTTCCCATGCTTCTGAACCAGAGAAAGGTGTTAGTCCGGCACCTGTACTTGCAAAATTGATACTTTCTTTACCTGGAATTGCAAACAATAATCCATCAGATGATACTTTTTCTTTAGTTACTGTTGTTCATGCTCAACTTGGTACTCCGGCATTTGGTACTTCACCAGCTGAAGCTGTATTGATGTTGACACTAAGATCTTATTTAGATAAAGTTATGGACATTTTAGTTGAAGAAATAAAGCAGAATGTTGATGAACTCACTAAAAAATCCAAAATAGCTTATTCAATCAATTTCAGTGATGTTTTCCCGGCAACAGTTAATAATCTTGATGCGGTGGAAATAATTCGCTCAGCAGCAGAAAATTCACAACTGGGATTATGTGAGCCACTGGTTCCATTCAGATGGTCAGAAGATTTTGCACACTTTGCAGGTTTATCCAGGAGTGCCCTGTTTGGTATAGGTGCAGGCGATGATCACCCTCCACTTCATAGTACAAATTATGATTTCCCTGACTCAATAATTGATACCGGTATTGTTATGTGGAGAGCAATCTGCGACCAGCTAAGTAAGTATTTACCTAACAATTAACCCCTCTCTTTAAAATATTAGAAGAAGCAATTTCGTATATACTTAAGAAGCATTTAAATAAATTATAGCAACAGACAATGATTTATTTAGGAGTTTAGGACAGGCTAATCTTATAAGGTTTCTAAACCAAAAATGCTTATTGTACTTAGCTTATAAGGTCTTAGTATAAATTAAAGTTCAGATATAGATTTAATAAAAAGTCTGGACCACCGTTTACTAATATTGAATCTAAGTTCTAACAAAAGGCAATTATAGCAGTTTTTGGGAAGTATAAAATTATAAATAGGCTCAACGTCTTTTCCCACCAAACAGTTCAAGCTTCCTTTATTAGCGTAAGTGGTAGATTCCTTCGTTTCCTTCTATAGCTTAAGGTGTATATTCAACCGATGCTTTAGTATGTCAAATCAACTAAAGCATATGATAATGTGGATATTCCAGAGCATATCGCCCCCTCATATTTATCCAACCAAAGCAGCAAAATAGTAGGTAATTATACCGATTATTTTGTAGGTGTAAGAATAGGCTCAAAGTCTTTTCCTCCAATAGCTTAAGGAGCAAATTCCACAGATGTTCACCAATAACTTAAGTGGATGATTTCTATGCTTAGCCTGGTTGGTTGGGTGGTGTTATATTAAGTCCCGGAGCCTGTTGACCTTACCTTGTTTATCTTAAAAAGTAACTTAGACCTATGCGCTCGGGCTATTAAATGAATCAAGGAAGCAGTCAAAGATTTATTTTAAAGGTAATTAAACCAGTTTCTAGTGAGGTGTCAAAATAACGATAGGATAAAAACTTTCCTACCAATAACTTAAGTGGATGATTTCTTCGATTCTACCAATAATTTAAGAGGCAAATTTCACCTAGGCTAAAGAGAAGCAAAACAGCCGAAAAAGCAGATGTAGATTTCTTTAGTAACAGATACCACTCTTGCTTAAGTGTCAAATTTCAACCTGTAGCCTTAACAATTTAAAAGTCTAACTTTTCTTTTAAAGTATCAAAGATTTAATAAAAGCTAATTATAGCACTTACTATTTATGTACTTTTCTAATGAATTCTTCAACTTCTTTTACACCACCCTGATAGACTAAATATCCATTGTATGGTTCACGAAGTGTGATTTCGTCATTTATTGGAGTTAACATAATCCTCTTAACCTCTTCACGATCATTAGTCTGACCAAGTGCCCATCCCAGCTTAATGTAAGCAGCTTCGGGAAGCATGTTTCCGGCAGGGATGATTCCTTTTGCCATCAAGTCGCGTCCTGTGTCATATACAAACATGTGAACGTAACCCCACAGGGTTTGAACTGTCATATACATGTGCACTCCTGCTGCATTCGCTCTTTCAATTGCAGGGTAAAGTGGTTTATTAACGTGACCTAATCCGGTACCTGCAATAATGATTCCTTTATAACCATTCTCAACCAGAGAATCAATTATATCAGGTTGCATGTTGGGATAATAATAAACTATTGCCACTTTTTCCTCAAAATAAGGCAGTATAGTGACCTTTCTATCCTTGCGGCGATGATTATACTCTTGCTTAATTGGAGTCACTCCTTTGCGCGTTACTGTGGCTAATGGGGTGTCGCCAATTGTACGGAATGTTGACCTGTATGATGAGTGCATCTTCCTTACGCGTGTTCCTCTATGAAGGAATCCATACTCATCACTGGTGGGGCCGAACATACAAACCATTACTTCCGCAATGTCTCCGTGCCCTGCAGCTGTGCATGCATGCATCAAATTAAGTGCAGCATCTGAACTTGGTCTGTCAGATGATCTTTGTGACCCAACAAGCACGATAGGCACAGGTGAGTTCTGAACCATGTAAGTAAGTGCTGCTGCTGTATGATGCAGAGTATCAGTGCCATGTCCTATTACTATACCATCAACTCCATTCTCTATTTCTTTTCCAATGGCAATTGCAAGTTTCTTGTAATTGTCAGGAGCCATATTTTCACTAAAAACAGCAAAAACTTTTTCAGTGGTAAGGTTACAAATTTCGGCAAGTTCAGGCACAGCACCATAGAGTTCTCCCGGTGAAAAAGCCGGTATAACTGCACCTGTTCTGTAGTCGAGTCTTGAAGCAATGGTACCACCTGTTCCAATCAGTTTAACTTTAGGTAATCCTTCAGTATATGGAAATTCTTTTTCAGGAATTTTGTAGTTGGCTTTCTTGTACCCTGTTTCTTTCATTCCGGTTATGGTAATTACATCAATCCCTACATTATAACCGGTAACAATCTTCATTACAATATGCTTATCATCATCATTTTCACTTCGGGGAAGAATTGTTCCAGTGAAAATACCTCTTGTTGTTTGCACTTCAGCCTGTCCCCACACTCTTACATTAAACTTTTTGAGAATATTTAGTGCAGCTCCTTTATAACCTTGAAATATATCGTCAGACATTACTTTAGTTTTTACAATGATTGTATCAATTTTGAAAGTTCACTCAAATTAATGTTACCAATAGCATTATATCTTAATTGGCCCATAATCCATTCTTTTTCATTTTGAATGTCATCAGATTTTTTGATTTCTGAATACTTGGATCTCAGGAAAGGAACTTTAGCCATTATTTCATCGGTACTTATACGCTTGAATTTAATACTCTCGAGTATTGACTGAAAGTCTATTTTAGGATGCTCATAAACCATAGGAAGCATGCGCCATGCAAGTTCAGGTTGTAATTTCTGTTCCTTCAGGAACTTAAGCATTGCATAAATAATCTTATAATTGAATTCTGCAACTGGCTTTATCTGTCCCTCAATATATTTGAGTTTATGGCCAAACAAGGTTGAAACGTATACCGGACTATAATTGAGCTCAGTAATAATGCGTTCAATTAATGGGAAAAGATCACGCTTAAAAATATAAGTGAATGTGTCTTCAGGAACACCCCATTGTTTCAGAATATGATATCTCTCAATCACTTCCTGGGGGAGATGCTTACTTATCTCTTCAATATATGAATCTTCAAGAGGAATAGGAGCAGAGTCAGTATCAGGATACATCCTGTCGGCACCTGGAAGCACTCTTTCAAAGATTGTTGTACCATCTTCAAAAGACTTTCTTGTTTCGGGCGGAATACCTTTAAAAGCAAGCTGGCATCTTTCCTGTATAGTCTCCAATGCAGTCTTAACGTCATCTTCAGGACCCCAGAAAATTATCTGTGCATCATCCGATGTGGCTTTAAGTTTCGATTTAACACTTTCAAGATCTTTTTCCGAAATAGAAAGTTCAAATTCCTCACTATGAATCATGTTAGGAACTTCGAGACAAGCAATTACTTTTAAACGTTCACTTATTTCATTGGCAAACATCTTACCGGGTTGAGTGAAATGACTTAATACACTATGAAATCCCGGAAGGTTAACTGCAACGATAACATGCTTGTTCTTCTTTACTTCTGACAGAGGCTGATAAGTGAAGTTAAAATCTTGATAATCAAGCATGATGTGATTGATTTTCCAATCCTGCCAGTTCTTTATCTTATTAACCAGCGCATCACGCAACAAGAGGAGCGACCATTGACGGAAAGCCTCATTATGTGTAAGTTCAGGAATCCACTTAGTGTGAGCAACCCCTTTAATCTCAATTCTATGTCCACCGCGGCAACTAACATTTACATCCTGACGACCAGCGCCAATGCCTGTTCTAACTTTACCCGTACTTCTGTTAAGGAATCTTATGTAATCACAGACTTCTTTCACTTCGTCAGGATTAACCATGTCAGGATAAGTAACCGTTTCAATTAAAGGCATTCCAAGCCTGTCGGTCCTGTATATTCTGGTGTGACCGATATCAGATACTTCACGGCATGAATCTTCTTCAATACTAAGTTGTATCAATCTGATATTCTTGTTAGGAAGTGGCAGTAGACCTTCAACACCAATGATTGCAGTTCTTTGAAATCCGGTAGGAATACTTCCGTCAAGATACTGTTTTCTGGTAATGTGGACTTCTCCTACAATATTAAGTTTCGAGAGTTGTGAAATCTCAATAGCTATTTGCAGCGCTTCCTTGTTAATCGGAAAAGGAGGAGTATCATCAACCTCGTAGGTACAGGTAGTTTCATTTTTTAACCTGTAAACAATATTTTTACGGGTCTTAAATTCCATTAAGGCTGTGCCATCATATTCTCCAAGTTCGCTTAGAGTAGGCCTCATATGGCGAATTACCTCAGCATCAAATACATCGGGCTTATGGTAAACTCCTGCGGGACAATGACAGAATAATTTTTCACGGGTTTTTAATTGCTGATGAACTTCAAGTCCTGACATAAAACCTATTCGATCATAGTCTTCCTGACCTGCTTTTTTGCGCTCAACATAACCAGCTGCTTTTCGAGTTTTATTGTAATTATCTCTCGGATTGAAACTTAGAATCATTGCAGATTTTTTTATAACAGGCCCCAAACGTACAAGATTTTTTTTAATCTGCAAAGGAATGTTCCATTCCTTAAAAGCCTAATTTTGTAATCTTATGCAAGTGGATCAAAACATGGAGCATCAGTTCCAAACTCAACTTCCGTATATTAGTGATTCTGATACAACTGCGTCAAACGACAGTACCTATGTCCAGTATCTCTACGATAGCCTTAATGTCAGTAAACCTGATACTACATTCGTATTTCAGCTGAAAAATATTGTCTTACCGGCCGATACTGATACTATAGTGCACAAGGTAATTTACGACAAACCTTCAATTTTCTTCCCATATAAAAGTAAACCTATTGATATTAAGCCTCATGTTAATCAAGTTCAAAGCAATGATTGGTTAACAGGATTGTTCATACTTTGTCTTCTTATTCTCACCTGGGTAAGATATGAGGGTAATAAAAGGATTTCACAGTTATTCAGAGCTGTTCTTGGGCGACATAACATGAACCAGTTGCTTAGAGATGGCGACATTATACATGAGAGAATCACTCCCGGATTAATGTTTATTTACCTTATTACCTTAACAGCCCTTGTGGTAAGACTAACAAGATCATATTCAATAGAGATACCCGGGGTTGATAATATGTTTTTACTATTCTCTTTTATAGCAGGAGTAATCTTAATTCTCTGGTTAATAAAACTTTCGGCAATTAGAATAAGTGGAAAAATATTTCGCACTAAATCTGAAACGGATGAATATATTGTAACAAATTTAATTTACAACGTATGTGCAGGTTTAATTGCGTTTCCCTTTGTTTTTGCAGCTCAATACACAGATAACCAGCTTATTGCATATATTGCACTGGGTATTTTTGGCATTGGAATCATCTTTCGATTTGTAAGAAGTATTTTTGTGGGATTATCGGTGCAAACGTTTCCGGTTATCCATTTATTTTTGTATCTTTGCACGCTTGAAATTTTACCGTTCCTTGTTCTGTATAAATTTCTTATAATGTAATTCCCACAAGGGCTTCGGTTAAAATTGAATATACCAGTTGAACACTCAAATCGTAACAACCTTGAAGATTAAGAACATTTTAATTTCACAACCTAAGCCATTAGAACTGGAAAAATCTCCTTATTATGAGATCATCAAGAAACATAATGTATCTATTGATTTTCATAAGTTCTTTAAAATTGAGGGTTTAAGTTCTATAGATTTCCGTAAGGAAAGCAAGGTAAGGCTTACCGATCACACTGCAATTATCTTCACATCAAAAAATGGTGTAGATCACTATTTCCGTCTTGCCGGTGAACTGAGGATTGACACTCCTGATAGTATGAAATATTTTTGCTCAACAGAAACTATTGCTTTCTATTTGCAGAAGTATATACAGTTTAGAAAACGTAGAATTTTCTATGCCCAGAACAATTCAAACGATTTGATTGAACTTATTAAAAAGCATAAAACTGAAAAGTATTTGCTTCCATGTAATGAAGAACATAATAATGAACTTTCAGATGTTCTTGATGCAAATCGTATAAATTATGTTAAGGCAATAATGTATCGTACGGTTTCCGAAGACATGAGCTTTATTGATATGAGCAAATATGATATGCTTGTTTTCTTTAGTCCTGCAGGTATAAAGTCTTTATTTAAAAACTTTCCTGCATTTGAGCAAGGAGAAAAAGCCATTGCTGTGTCGGGCTCTTCTACTGCACTTGCTGCAAAAGAAGCCGGAATTAATATTACTTTTGAGGGACCAAACGCTGTTGCCCCTTCTATGGCAAAAGCTATTGAGTTATATCTTTCTACTAACAACAAGGCAAAATAAGCCTCTTGAAATAGACCTGGACTTAAAATATGCCTTCATTTAGGAAATCGGAAAGATTGTGCAGTAAGGTAGCAATTGACCATTTGTTTAGTGAAGGACGTCCAATATTCAAGTATCCTGTAAAATTAATCTGGTTAGCTGACAAAGCTGACAACAAGCCGGCACTTAGGGTTGTTATATCAGTGTCAAAACGTAAGTTTAAAAGAGCGGTTGACAGGAATAGAATAAAAAGGCTGTTAAGAGAATGTTTCAGGTTAAATAAATTTATTATTGAGAATGATTTGAAAAACAGACAGTGCTCTGTTGCGTTAATCTATATCGGTAAGGAAGTGCCTGCGAAAAACGATTTGGAATCTATAATAATTGATTTGTTTCATCGTTTATCTAAAGACTATGAAAACCTTGTTGGTTAAGCTGTTCATTGGAATTATCCGCTTGTATCAACTGGCAATTTCACCTTATTTGCCACCTTCATGCAGATATACCCCGAGCTGCTCGGCTTATGGAATAGAAGCGCTCAAAAAATATGGCCCTTTTAAAGGTGGTTGGTTAACTATTAAAAGAATTGCATCTTGTAATCCATGGGGAGGTAGTGGTTATGATCCCGTACCATGAAAAATATAAATAACTGTACAATGAAATCATTAAAATTTATCATAATACTTATTGCCGGACTGCAATTAAGTGTGTCATCTCAGGTACTTCAGCCTAATACAAACTCTTCATCTTTCGAGATATCAAAGAATCTCGATATTATGGCAACGGTTTGGAAAGAACTAAATAATAATTATGTAGATGAAATAAATTACGGCGATTTGATGAAGATTGGTATCGATGCAATGCTCGATGATCTTGATCCTTATACCGTTTTTATTTCCGAAGCTGAAATTGAAGATTATACATTCATGACTACCGGTCAATATGGTGGTATTGGGGCCTTGATACATAAACAAGGTAATGCAGTCATTATTTCAGAACCTTACGAAAATTCTCCTGCATATAAAGCAGGTTTATTAGCCGGTGATAAGATCCTTAAAATAAATGATAATGATGCCCTCAATAAATCAGTTAGTGATGTTAGCCTTCTCTTAAAGGGACAGCCGGGTACTAAGCTTAAATTATTGCTTAATCGCGATGGTAAAGAGATTGAAAAGAATGTTGTTCGCGAAAATGTTGCTATTCCCAATGTTGCTTATTCATCGCTCTTTGATGATGGAACCGGATATATCAAATTAACCGGCTTCACTCAAAACTCAGGTAAAGAAGTAAAAGACGCACTTTTAAAACTTAAAGATAGTGGCAAACTAACCGGTCTCATCATTGATCTTCGTGATAATGGAGGTGGTTTGCTTAATGAAGCTGTGAATATTGCGAACCTGTTTGTGAAAAAAGGTGAAATGATTGTGAGTACTAAAGGGAAAACTCCCGATAGAAATAAATCATATAAGACCTTGTTACAACCTATTGATCCCGATTTGCCACTTGTTATTCTTGTCAATGGAATGAGTGCTTCAGCCTCTGAAATTGTGGCCGGTGCCATTCAGGATCTGGATAGAGGAGTTGTGATAGGAGAACGTACCTTCGGTAAAGGTCTGGTGCAAAACATCATACCATTATCTTACAATACTCAAATGAAAATTACGGTTGCTAAGTATTATATTCCAAGTGGCAGATGCATTCAGTCAGTCGATTATTCTCATCGCGACAGTTTAGGAAGATCAGTTAGTATTCCTGATTCTCTCACCAAACCTTTCAAAACTAAAGGAGGTCGTACAGTATATGACGGTGCCGGCATCAACCCTGATGTGCCTCTCGAGCAACCTACATACAGTAATATAGCAATCAGTTTGTTAAGCAGATATTTGTTCTTTGATTATGCAAACAAATTCAAAGAAACTCATGATACAATACCGGCAGCAAAAGACTTCAGGATTACTGATACACAGTATAATGACTTTGTAACCTGGCTACAGGATAAGGATTATGATTATACCAGCAGGAGTGAAAAGATGTTGGCCGATTTGAAGAAAACAGCTGAAAAAGAGCAGTATTACGATGAACTTAAAGGTGAATTTCAATTGCTTGAATCAAAAATGATTCATAATAAACAAAGTGATCTTGAAAAGTTCAGACCTGAAATAGAGCGTATTCTTAAAAATGAAATCGTTGCCCGATACTATTATCAAAAAGGACGCGTTGAAGCAGCTATAAGTGATGATAATGAAGTAAAGGTTGCTCGTGATATTCTGAAAGATTCAAAGAAATACAACGGCATTCTTAATGGAAGTTATTCTGCTGCTAATATGACGAAATCATAAATCCTAATAATGAAGGAATCAGGGAGTGAGATGGCCATGATTCACAATAAAAGAATCCTGGGAGATCTATCTTCATGGATGTTTTATATCATGATTCTTTTAGCGGTTAGTATGCCGCTTTCTGAATTTGGAATGAGTATCTCTCAATTTCTGCTTCTGGGATTATGGGTATATGAAGGTGCAGATTTCAATATTCTCACCTCCGAAAAAGGACTTGCCAGGCATATCAGCATAGTAAGAAGTAATTTAGCCGATAAATTTCACAGGGCATTTCACAATCGTGCCTTACTAGTCTTTCTTTCCATCTATATTATTCATGTTGCCGGTTTATTGTATACTTCCGATTTTAATTATGCTTTGCGCGATTTAAGGGTTAAACTGCCTTTATTATCTCTGCCTGTTTTATTTGCAACATCTAAAGCACTTGATTTTAAGAGATTCAACACATTGCTTCTCTTTTTCTGCCTGTCAGTTATCTTTGCAACTCTGGTTAGTTATTATGTTCTCTTTAATAAACATATCAGTGACCCGCGCGAAATAAGCGTTTTCATCTCTCATATCCGATTTGCACTCCTTATTTGTATTGCAATTTTTATTCTGGTCAATTTCCTTAATTCAAAAGTGTATACTTCTTCTTCATCAAAAATTTTAATTGTTGGAGCAATAGTTTGGTTAATTGTTTTTCTTGCTGTTTTAAAGTCACTTACAGGTATAATTATATCAATTCTTCTTGGCTTTTCCTTGATTGTACTTTTTATTACCAAGCATAAAAGATTTATTATCCCGGCCATAATCACTTTTATAATAATCATTTGTGCAGGTTGGTATTATATAAATGACATTTATAAGAACATTACAGTAGCCCAAAAACTTGATTTGCAAACTATTGATAAATTTACTGCATTAGGAAATCCTTATAGCCATGATACAGTGCATTATGGCATAGAGCATGGGGCTTATGTGGGCAGTTATTTATCAGTTAAAGAACTCAGAGAAAGCTGGAATAAGAGAAGTTCCATGGACTATGACGGACTGGATAAAAAGGGACAACAGCTGAGCTACACCCTCATAAGATATCTTCATTCAAAAGGTTATCGTAAAGATGCTGAAGGAGTTAATAAATTAGGAGCAGAAGACATTTATCAAATTGAAAACGGAGTGGCAAATGCCGATTATCTTGATCATTTTAATATCAAGGCCCGGATTGACCAAATGCTTTTAGGTTATAGATCATATCATAATGAAAATGAACCCAATGCCTCATCACTAATGCAAAGGATTGAGTACTGGAAAACATCTTTTTATCTGATAGGACAAAAACCTTTATTAGGTTATGGTACCGGCGACCTGGATATTGCATTTACGAATGCATACTACGACACTCATTCAAAACTTGAACCTGAATACCGCCACCGGTCGCACAATCAATTTTTAGCAATAACCATTGCTTTTGGAATTGTTGGTTTACTCGTATTCTTGTTTGCCTTGATTTATCCTCCACTTTATCTGAATAAGTTTAAAAATTATTATTATTTCATTTTTTTTATTGTGGCTGTGATTTCGTTCCTGACTGAAGATACTCTGGAAACTCAGGCAGGAGCTACTTTCTTTGCATACTTCAGTGCACTTTTGCTTTTTAGCATTGGGAAAGATGTTGATGAAAAAGCACTTTTAGGATGATTTAAGTATAATTTTTCATAAAACAAGGTAGCTTTGCATTACCCAACGACAGGTTATTTTACATTTTAACTCAATTTAATGGAAGAAAAAGAAGTAACCATCAGATATAAAGAGTTTAATTCACTGGATGAGCTTAACTCAAATCAGGAATTGCTCATTAAGAAGGCCACTATTGCATGCTCAAATGCATATTCCCCATATTCACATTTTCAGGTAGGTGCTGTAGTAAAATGCAGTGATGGTCGCATTATAACCGGTAATAATCAGGAGAATGCAGCATATCCATCCGGAATTTGTGCTGAACGTGTAGCTCTGTTTTCTGCCGTTTCACAGTTTCCTGAGGCAATAATAACTCACCTGGCAATTACTGTTAAAACTAAAGATGGTAATACGCACCAGCCGGTGTCACCTTGTGGTGCTTGCCGGCAGGTTATTGCTGAATATGAACATCGTCAGGGTAAGAAGATTGAAATTATCTTCTCATCCGAAACAGGTAAAGGGATTATTGTTGATGGAATTGATTCACTTCTTCCATTTGCATTTAATTCCGATTTTCTTCCCTGAACGTGAGCAAGTTTTAGCCAATCCTGGCAGATTCAAGAGCCCATTCTAAAAACAAAATTTCATACAGGGTCTTCAGGCCGGAACTTAATAGTACTATAAACCCTTAGTACACTCCTAAATAGACCGAGTCGGAAGTATTTTCCTGATTTGGTTTCACTGATTTATGTTCATTTGAAAAGAAGACCCAAAAATGCACAGGTTGTCTTATTTCCAAGGGAAGTGTACTTTTGCCTTCACCACTTTGACGGGTTCCTAAATCAGAAAGCCAAACCGCTTTTTTTCCCGGCAAGTAAGCAACAACATTCATACTATCATAAAGCCTGTTGGGTGGTGGCCCAAGCGATTTATTCCAGGTGAGTGTCAATTCGTTACCATTTCGGTCAATAGATGTTATTTCGGGCGGAGTAATCTTGCCTCTCGAAAGTTTAAAAGTTGGTATGTCAATTTCAAATTGAAACTCATTGCCATCAGTTGGAGGATCAACAGGAATCAGACAAGAGTCTATAACAAACCTTTGTGCTTCCATAAAAGGTAATGTATATTTAAGAGGAGCCTGATAACCTCTTCTAATAACCTCCTTAAACTGCTTAAGGAAATTGACTGCAGCTCTAAGTCGGGCCCTGCTGCTCAATTGTTTAATAGTCTTAGGATCTTTAGGTTTTTTGTACTCCTTCATGAAAGTCTTACCATTACGGGTAAAATAGACTACATTTCCATGCCTTCCCGAAAGTGGGAAATCCGAATAAAAGCGTGCCATTTTTAAAGTTACTTTAGTTGAAAATAAAGAAGAAACATTATAGATTCATTGAGTTTTATATAGCTTTAACATCCGTTGAACATCCTTTTAACCTCCGTTCAGCCTCACTGCATCATGGATGATAAAAGGATGTTAAAAGGATGCTGAAAGGATGTTAAACGGATGTAAAGATAAATAATTCCATAATTATTCCAAAATAATTTTCAATATTTTTTATACAAAAGTGTTGATAATACTAGGATTTCATGCAATTGGATGATTGGAAATGGGGATCACATTATCCATGGAAGATAGTTGTCAGTTTTTATTACTGAAAATGTGCTGGTAGGATATGCTTTAGTCCAGGCTGCCGGAGCTTTTATAGCTTTATCAGGATTCCATTTTATTTCATAAGCAGAAAGTTCACCGCCTTTTTCTTCAATCCAGTCTATTTCATTTTGCTCATAAGTACGCCAAAAATAATTATTAGCGATTTGTCCTGTGTAGTGCTGAAATTTCAATCGCTCGGCAAGAATCCAATTTTCCCAGAGTTCACCTACATCATTTCTCGAAACGATTGGATTAAAATTATTTATCAGTGTATTCCTGATACCATTATCGAAAAAATACCATCGGCTTGTTTTTGTGATCTCACTTCTTAGATTCCTGCTGAAACCAGAAAGTTTGTGTATAATAAAGACCTTACTAAGAAGATCAAGGTATTTTTCTACAGTATTCCTGCTTAAAGCCAGTTGCCTGCCCAATTCATCAAGTGACACTTCCTTTCCTATTTGAAAGGCAATAAGCCTTAATAATGCAAACATCTTTTCAGAATTCCGCACACCTTCAAACTCAAGTATGTCGCGCAAGAGATATGAATTAACAAGTTCCCTCAGGTAATCTTGTTTTTCACTCGTACCTTGTATATGAATCAATTCAGGATACATCCCATAAATTAGTCTCTCTTCAAGTCGTGATCGTGATTCTATAACATTCTCATACTTTGCCATTTCCATCTGTGCAAATGGAAATAAGTACAAAGAATATTTCCTTCCTGTAAGCGGTTCGCCGAGTTTATTTGAGATATCAAAGACTGAAGAACCGGTTGCAATAATTTTTAGTCCTTCAATGCTATCAACCATCAGTTTTAAGATCAGACCAATGTTGGGAATCTTCTGGGCCTCATCAATTACCAGCAACCTGACACTTCCAAGAATAAGTTTATAATTCTCAATTGAGCGGTTTGAAAGGCTTGCCTGCACTGTCAAGTCTTCTCCATTCAGAAATATATATGATTCGCTAATATTGTCTTCAAGAAATTTCTTTAAAAAGAAAGTTTTACCTGTTCTACGGGCACCCAGTAAAATCAGCACCTTATTTGGTTGTAGTTTATTGGTAAACTGAACTTTTATTGCTCTTTCAATATAAGTTTGCATGTCTTTTTTTTACAAATATAATTAAATTTACCCAAATATCTTCAGTATAATGAAGATATTATGCCAAATTCCTTCAGTGTAATGAAGCAATTAGGCCGAATTCCTTCAATACGTTGAAGCAATTAGGGAAAATTCCTTCAATAGGTTGAAGCAACCTCATCCCCCTGCCCCTTATCCTGAAGCGAGAAGGGGAGCCGTTTTCAATACAGTGGTAAGAGTTTTGGCGTTGATGATTATCAGTGCAGGACGCAAAATCCTTCGCTTAGAATTAATTCTCCGGTATGCTACCGGAACTGCTTTTTTCTTACTTCTTTGTCTTGAAAGCTGTCAGCACTCAGCATTCAGCACTCAGTGCAGGACGCGAGAGATTTTTAGTGTCTTTCAGACGCGCCGTCTCTACGACCCTAAACCCAAAACATTGGAATCGGTTAAACGCCTAACGATCAACGCCCAAAAGCCCTGACAGGGCGGCATATGTCAGCACAGGGTGCAGCCCTGTGTAAGGATCGACACACATACCTGCGCCGTTAGGTAATTAATTACATAAAATATCATGTTGTTAACGGCGCAGAAATTGGGAAAGTGAGGGCATCTGTCAAATTGATTTACTATTACTACTGACTTTCCAGGCGCCCTCACTTTCCCCCCAATCCTAAGACAGAACCGTCATCACGTAGCGAAGCGGAGAGATCTTTTGAAGTGGTTTACTGACCTTAATTTGAATCACATCGTAGGGACACACGGGGTGCGTCCTTAAAAATATTTGAATCTTTGAAGTGGTTAGCTGACTTATTGCCTCTCATTGATCTTTAAATTTTGATATCTTATCCTAATTATATATCTTTACAATTTCAATTTGGATTTTCATGAAGGCAAAATATCTTCCCGGCTTTCAAATTAGTATCTTTTTAATATTTATAATAATTCCTGTTGTTGCTTATTCCCAGGGCAAACAAGCAAATTTCTGGTATTTTGGTCGGCATGTTGGATTAAATTTTAATATCGGCTCTCCCCCCCCAACTGTTTTATCTGACGGAATGATTATAAATGACCAACCGGAGTTTAATGGCACTGCAACCATTTCTGATAGTAATGGAAGCTTGCTTTTTTATTCTGATGGAAGGACTATATGGAATAGAAGCCATAATGTAATGTTAAATGGATCAGAAATGGGTTGGTATTCAACTCAAGGAGCAATGATTGTACCAGATCCGGCAAATCCAGATTTGTATTATTTCTTTAATTTTGATTGGAATGGTTCTCTTTCTCCATACAATTTTCAATATTCTGTCATTGATATGACGTTAGACAATGGGCTTGGGGGAGTGGTTGCCAATAAAAAAGCAATACTCTTAGTAGAGAATACTACAACGCATTTAAGTGCAGTGTTTCATGAAAATGGGGAGGATATATGGGTGGTTACTCATGGACTAAACGATAATACCTTTTATAGCTTTTTGATATCGGAAGGGGGGGTAAACATCAACGCCCAGACCTCAAATGCTGGAACGATATGTGATTCCCAGACAGGTTATATGAAGATTTCTCCAAATGGAAAAAAGATTGCAATTTCAGAATTTCATTCATTAGCTTATATATCTTTCTTTGATGTAATGGATTTTCATAATGAAAATGGCACCATAACAGATGCTTCAATTGTTCACAATCCAATTGGAGGTTTTGGACTGGAATTTTCTCCAGATAATTCAAAACTTTATTCTAATCCCGGTGATGTCTATTTTTGTCAATATAACCTTGATGCAGGTTCGCCAGATGAAATTCTCCAATCACAAGTTCAACTTGCTCTTGAGAATTTAGCACCCGGTGCTTTACAATTAGGTCCTGATGGCAAAATATATTGTACATTAGATGATCATTTTATTGGCATCATTCACAATCCAAATTTTGTTGGTTTGGCTTGCAATTTTGAAAGGAACGCTATTGAAGTAATTGATGGTACTCAGGTGTACCAAGGCTTACCTTCTTTCATTCAAACGTACCTGAATGACCCGGAGTATTCAACCACCCAACACTGTTTTGGACAACCTACCCAATTTACCATGGGTAGCACCAACGGTATCGATTCAGTTTATTGGAAATTCAAGGACTTTGGCAATATGCCAAACGACACTTCAAGTCAGTTTAATCCGTCCTATACTTTCTCTACACCCGGAACTTATTACCCGGAGCTTACCGTTTGGTCGGGATTACTACCTCCAAAGACTGTTAAAGATACCGTGGTTATTTATCCGCTTCCTTCTCCTGATCTTGGCAATGATACCCTCTTTTGCCCGGAAGGTGCAATCAACTTTACGCTTAATGTGCTAAATGGAGGGCCGGGTGAACAGTATTATTGGAACAATGACTTTAGTCCGGGACAGCCTCCCTCTTTTTTGGTCAGTGATACCGGTTATTACAGGGTTCGGGTTAAAGCTAATGGCTGCTCCGGCAATGATACGATTCATGTGGGCAGATACCCTGAGCCCTTGTTGGTTAATCCGGGATTAGCACTGCCTGCACACTGCGGCGCATCGGATGGTGCTGTAACGGGTGTGGCTATCAGCTTCGGTTATTCATACACCGTTTCATGGAAAGATGGTTCCGACAATCCGGTGGGCAATGCTCTTGAGTTGCAAAACATTCCTTCGGGAGCCTACACACTGCAACTGACCTTTGGCTCTAGCTGCATCAGGCCGTTTGGTCCCTATATCGTGCAGGATATCGGAGGTCCTGAAATACAAAGCGCGATCCCCACAGAGGATCATTGTAATCAGGGCTTGGGAACAATCACCATTACTCCTTTGATCGGTAGTGTTAATGATTATAGTTTCAGCCTAAACGGAGGGCCCTTTATACAAAACGGGGGTCTTTTTACCGGACTAGTCCCGGATAATTACAGCGTGATGATTAAAGATCCCTTTGACTGCATTGGTTCTTATCCAAACAATCCGGTAGTGGTACAAAATATCCCGGGTCCACAGATTACCAACATCATCCCGGTAAATGAAACCGGCGGTAACGGTCAGGGTAGCATCACTATCTATGCGGATGGCATCAACCTGAGTTATGCTCTTAATAACGGGACGCCCCAACCAGCCAATTACTTTGGTAACCTCTCGGAAGGTTTGTATACTCTTACAGTCACCGATGAATATGGTTGCAGCAAAGATACCTCCGTTGTACTGCAAAACCTGCAGGGCAATTACCTGATAGCCATGGCAGAAGGGGACACCACCTGCCTGAATGCAGCGGCAAACTCCGGCATACGGGTAAGTCATGTTAACGGGGTTAAAGACCTTAAAGCAACCCTCAACTATGACGGCTCAAGAGTAAGGTGCATATACTTTAACGATTCACTACCTGGAATTACCGGCATTGTATATCCATCACTTTCACAAATCGTGCTAGAGTGGCATGGTAACAGTGCCATAACCAGCAATGATACCCTGACTCTTGGAGAGCTTATCTTTGAAACGTTGCAGTCGGGATTGGCCGATGTTAACTGGCAATCCACACCGGGAACTGTCTTTACCGATGAAAACGGTGATACCATACATCCTGATTTTATTCCCGGAATCATACAGGTGCATGAACTGCCCCAGGTAACTTTAAGTGCACTACCCACTTTATGTGAGGGCGACAGTCTGAATTTAATAACCACCATAACTGGGGGCACCGGTCCTATGAACGTGCAATGGAATACGCCCCAGGGAGCATATTCCGGTAGCAACATCCGGATAGAAAACTCTTTACCCGAACACTCAGGCAAGTATTCTTTCACGGTAATTGACCGCTTCCACTGCGAGGATACTGCCAGTATTGATATTTCCATTATTCCTACTCCAAGAGCCAACTTCCCAAAGGTGAATGACACCATCTGGTACGAAAGCACCTATGAGTTACAAGCACCTGAAGGATATTATAGTTACCAGTGGAGTACCGGGGATACCACTTATTACATTCAGGTAACCCAAGAGGGTGCGTATTCGGTAATGATTCAGACTGAAGAAGGCTGTGAGAACCTTGAAAGTGTCATGATGATGGATGGCATAGTACCTATTGCCGTGCCTAATGCCTTCACTCCCAATGAGGATGGACTTAACGACACCTTTAAGCCGGTAGTAAATATAGAACTGGTCAAGCAGTTCAGCATGAGTATCTATAACCAATGGGGACAACGTATCTTTGAAACAAACAGCGTAGGAAATTCATGGAGCGGCAAAGATGCTCAACCGGGAGTTTATAACTGGGTAATCAGTTACTCCAACCGAATCGGTAAGATGTTCCAGATGAAGGGGGTGGTTACGATTATACAATAAGAGCTTTTTTGTTCAAAGTGGTTCAAAGGTTGTTCAAAGCCTTCGGCGTTCAAAGTCATTATGTTCCGTTGTTCCATGTTCCGGGTTCCAGGTTGTAGGACCAACAAGACCGTTCGGCGTTCGGCGTTCAGCGTTCAGCGTCAGTTTAGCGTTGAGCGTTAGGCGTTCAGACGGTTCTACGTTCAAGCGCTGAAGGCGCGCAATATGTCAGCACAGGGCGAAGCCCTGTGTAAAGAATCAACACACACATCCCCGCGCCGTTAGGTAATTAATTACATAAAATATCATGATGTTAACGGCGCACCCGTCATCTCGTAGAAGTGGAGAGATCTTTTTGAAGTGGTTTACTGACTTTAATTTGAACCACATCGTAGGGACGCACGGCGAGTGTCCTTAAAAATTCATCTTTTTGAAGTGGTTAACTGACCTTAATTGGAATCACATCGTAGGGACGCACGGCGTGCGTCCTTAAAAATATTTGAATCTTTAATTCTGAAACCCTTACCACTCTGGCGAAGATGGCTCCCTCGCCATTTACTATATCATTGGAACGGCTGAAGTAGTCTTATTAATTTTTTTCACTTGATTAAACTTATACCCCACCGTTACCGTTAACATGTTGACTTTCAGTTTTAAGTCTTCATTTGGTAAGGCTCCATAATGGTGGATTTCTTTTACATGATTTAAAATGCTATGTTTACCTAAGGCTAAATAGTCTACCGTGAAAATTATATCCTGATTAAATAAAAACCCGCCACCAATTTTATAGCCAAAGCTATGAGCTAATGCCATTTGCTGGATGTATGTTTGGTTATCAGTTTGTGCTATCATATCGGTTATTTTTAGGGTATTAACTGCCAAACCGGCATTTGCAAATACTCCGATATGATCATTGGTTAAAGCATATTTTAGTCCGGCTGTTATAGGAATATTCACATATCGTGAATACGTGTTATTGGTAGTTTTAATAGTCGATGGACCAATGCGAAACTCTATGTCATCTTTATAATCCTTCTGTAATTCGTTGAAATTAACATCAACTCCCCAAAATACTTCAACTCCGCTTTTTGGGAACTTATGCATGATATATTGTAGTCCGATGTTAAATCCGATAGCAGCACCGCCAATAGCATTCTCATGTGTATTATGATCTGCAAATTCTAAAACCGGGACAGATGTCCCCATCTGAATTAATCCGGATCGCTGGGAATATGCTTTTGATATCAGACAAAATGCAACCAGTACAAATACAATGGTTTTAAGTTTTTTCATTTGCATTTAATTGAAAGTAGCAGTTCATTAAACGAAAATTTCTATTTCAAGCAAATATATGAACAAGTTGCGTTTTATTCAAACAAAAAATACATACGTATGAGAATTCGAAAAAAAAGTAATTCGTAT